>CAMWPF010000001.1 GCA_947176045.1 uncultured Treponema sp.
TTCATGTTCGCAGTCCTCGGCGCCGTCCTCACGGTCGTCCTTGAATGCTTTGCCGAAGGAATCGTCGCCGCGCTGCGCGTGCCGCCGGAATCAACCGCCAAGACGACGCTCTATCTGCGGATCTGCTCCGGCGGAATCTTCGTCATCATCGCCTACAACGTGATCAGCGGCATCCTCCGCGGCGTCGGCAATGCGAACCTTCCGTTCCTGTTCGTCGGAATCGCCTGCGCCGTCAACATCGCCGGCGACCTCGTCCTCGTCGGAATCTTCCAGATGGACGTCGCAGGGGCGGCCATCGCGACAGTCGGCGCGCAGCTTGTATCCGTCGCCGCCTCGCTCCTGATCCTCCGCCGCCAGAACCTTCCGATTTCATTTTCCAGAAGGCAGTGCCGCATCCACGAAAACGAACTGCGGATGATTCTCGCCGTCGGCATTCCGATTGCCTTGCAGGAGGCGACCGTGGAATTTTCGTTCCTCGTCGTCAACTCAATCGTCAACCACATGGGGCTTATGCCGTCCGCAGGCTACGGCGTCGCGCAGAAAATCGTCTCGTTCATCATGCTCGTTCCCGCGACCATCATGCAGACCGTCTCCGCCTTCGTCGCGCAGAACATCGGCGCGGAAAAGCCCGAACGCGCGCGGAGCGGCTTCCTGACGGCGATGCTCGCCGGATGCACGGCAGGACTTGCCATCTTCTCCGCAGGATTCTTCGGCGGCGCGCGCATTTCCGCGCTCTTCACAAGCGACCCGGCCGTCATCGCCCAAAGCTTCGACTATCTGCGCGGCTTTTCAGCGGACTGCATCTTCACCTGCATCCTGTTCTCCTGCTGCGGCTACCTGAACGGCTGCGGCAGGAGCATTCCCGTGATGATCCAGGGAATCACGTCCGCGCTCTGCGTCCGCCTGCCCGTCGCGCTCCTCGCCTCGCGCCTGCCGGACGCGTCGCTGATGCCCGTCGGATTCGCGACGCCGGTTTCGACCATCTACGGAATCATCTTCTTCGCAATCTGCTTCGCCTATTTCCGCCGGAAGGACGCGCAGGACGGCAGAACCTCCGCCACAGCAGACTGACCGCCCCGCATTTTGATTTGGACGGAGCGGCCGCGCTTCCGGCTGCTCCGGGCTTCCCTTGCGGTCGGCGCGCGGCGGAAGACGGAACGCCGTGCCGGGCGCGCAGTCCACGCGGAAAGCCAGTCTGCCCTCCAAGCGCCAAGCGCCGCGCGCACGCTCCGCGTCCCTGCGCATCCGGCGTAGGCTGCTCCTCCGGCGCGCTCCGCGCGCCGTACCGCCGCCGGCAGCGCGCCCAAAACAAAACCGGGCTGCCTTCCGGCAGCCCGCATACGCGCAGTTCCAGCGCCGCGCTACTTCTTGCTGATAATCTTGTATTCCCACGAAATCGGGAACGAGAACGACTTCAAGCCGTCCATTTCCGTTCCCGGCTGGTCCTGGAAATTCAAGCGGACGCCCGCCTTGAACGTTCCGAAATTGTGCGGCAGCTTGTACTTAATGTACGGATACGCCTGCACGACCGTATCTTCCGCGCCGAGCATCGACTTGACAATCGACTCAAGCGAAAGGGAGATGGCTTCCGTAACGTTCACCGTCGCCCGCACCATCGCCTGGAACGGAACGCCGTCATCCGTATATTCTTCCGTGTCTCCGTCGCTGTTGATATACTCATTGGAAAGCCCGGAAATCAAGTCGAGGTACAGTCCGAATCCTGCGTCCACGAACGTGTATCCGGCGGAAAACTGGAGCGCGGTCTTTGAAGATTTATAGAAGAAGTCGTTCTCAGCCGCATTCCAGACGAATCCCGCGTTGAGCGTCAGATTGTCCACCGCCTTCAATCCGGCGAAGACGCCGCTCGTAAACGCCTTCTCGCTGGTAACGTTCTGGAACGTCGCGCCGATGGAGACGGCGTTCGCAATCAGCCAGTCGATGCCGAAGTCGAAGCCGAGGTTGTCCATATTGTCAAGCTTCCCCGTCGGGCTGAAGCTTCCCGTAAGCGTCAGTCCGACAGGAATCTTTCCCGTAACGGACAGGCCGCTCCGAATCATGCGCCCCCACGCCGGAACATCCGCCGCCGCAGGAAGGTACGCGCCGCCGAGCGTCGTCTTCAAGAAGTACTGGTTTCCGAATCCGAACGCCACATATTCCACCGGAATGAAGCGCGCATATCCCTGAAAATAGATTAAAGGAGCGTCTCCCTTTCCATTTCCGCCGCCCGTATTCCATCCGCCGCTGCCAAGCGCCGGCGTCTGAAGCCGCAGCCGGAGCCGTCCGTCGAACTTTGCCGATACGAAGTCGAACTGCAGGCGGTCGCCGGCAATCGCGCTGGGAGAGAAGACGTCGTCGTCCGCCGGATTTTTCAGATCTTCATCAGTCCCCTTGTCATCAAACCGGCTGAACGTAATCATGTCGCTCGTCGCGACGTCGTCATAATCGCCGCCGAACGTGTTCGTCAGCGTCATTGTCTGCGCGCCGGCCGCATAACACAGCGCTCCTGCCGCAATCATGCCCAAAATCTTCTTCATATTTCCTCCTGTTTTACTGAGCGAACGCATACATGGGAACATGCAACAAAAAGCGCCGGGATTTTGCAACAAACTGTAAAACCGGGAAGCCGTTTCCGCCAGCGCAATTCATAAATGAGAAGCTGTCTCCCTGATGCGCCTCAGATAAAATATGAATTTTGCAAACTATATCCTAGACACAATTCATTGTCAATCAAGCGGACGATTTCAAAACGAGCGGATCAAAGCATGAAGCAGTCATTTCTCGACGAAAGCAGCAAGCCATTCTGAAGGCAAAACAGGTCCTTAGGGCGCCAGCCCTAAGCGGTGCTGGGGAAGATGGGAGGTCTGGAGGGAAGAAACCCCCGCTTCCGAAGTAGAGGGGTTTCTTCCCTCCAGAAATATTCTCCAGAAGTTGCACGAAACCCCGTTGTGTGCTATCCTTGTCGGGAAATTGAATCTTCAGGGCGGGGCGCGATTCCCCACCGGCTGTATGCGTTCACGCGCGAGCCAGCGAGCCGCAAGGCATGACATGGTGCGATTCCATGGCCGACAGTATAGTCTGGATGAAAGAAGATGCGCGCGGCAGGCTTCCGCGCCTTGTTCCGCACGACGCCCTGAACAGCCGGGGCTTTTTTTATGTCTGAACCATTCATTCCATCCGAATCCATGATGCGCCGCGCAATCAGCCTTGCGCAGAACGGCGCCGGACGGACGAATCCGAACCCGCTCGTCGGAGCCGTCATCGAAAAGGACGGACGCATTCTGGGTGAAGGCTTCCACCGCGAGTGCGGAAGCCTCCATGCGGAGCGGGAGGCGCTTGCTGACGCGGCTTCCCGCCGGGAAGACGTCCGCGGCGCAACGATGTACGTTACGCTGGAGCCGTGCTGCCACTTCGGACGCCAGCCGCCCTGCACGGACGCAATCATCGGGGCTGGAATCGCGCGCGTCGTCGTCGGCTCCCGCGATCCGAATCCCGCCGTCTCCGGGAAGGGCGCCGCCTTCCTGCGCGCGCACGGCGCGGACGTCGTCGGGGACTTCCTGCGGACGGAGTGCGACGCCCTCAATCCGATTTTCTTTCACTTCATCACGACGGGAACGCCGTACGTCGCCCTCAAGTACGCCATGACCGCCGACGGAAAGATTGCCACGCGAACCGGGGACTCCAAATGGATTTCGTCGGACGAATCGCGCGCCCATGTACAGGAGCTTCGGAACCGATACGCCGGAATTCTGGCCGGAATCGGCACCGTCCTCGCCGACGACCCGCTGCTCACGTGCCGGATGCCCGGCGGAACCAATCCGCTGCGGATTGTCTGCGACAGCTCGCTGAGGATTCCGGCGGAAAGCGCCATCTTGCGGACGGCGCGCGAAATTCCGACGCTGGTGGTCGGCGCGCGGCAGTCGGACGCGGAGCAATCCCGCGGGCAGGACGAACGGCGGCGGAAGATAGAATCCCGCGGCGCGGAAGTCTGGCTCGCTCCGGCGGAGCCGGACGGAACGGCGTCGCTTTCCGCGCTCTGCCGGGAGCTTGGCGCGCGGAACATCGACAGCGTCCTGATAGAAGGCGGCGCGCGCATCCACTACAGCGCGCTTGCAGCAGGAATCGTCCGGCGGATATACTGCTACATCGCCCCGAAAGTGTTCGGCGGCGCGGCGGCGAAATCCCCGGTCGGCGGCATCGGCGTCGAGCGCCCGGCGGACGGATTCGCCTTCACAACTGCCGGCGTCCGGCGCATCGGCGGCGACGTCCTCATCGAATACGAACCTGCCGGCGGCGCAGGAAGCGCTGCGGAAGGCGGCACAAAAAGCGGGGTGCAGTGATGTTCACAGGAATTATCGAAGAAATCGGAAAAATCACCGGCTCCGCGCTGCGCGGCGATTCCGGCAGCATTTCAATTGCGGCGCGGGACGTGCTGGACGGAACGAAGATCGGCGACAGCATCGCCGTCAACGGCGTCTGCCTGACCGTTACAAGAATCACGGACGGCGGCTTCACGGCGGACGTCATGGCGGAAACGCTCCGGCGCTCCAACCTCGGCTCGCTCCGCGCCGGGAGCGCCGTCAACTTGGAGCGCGCGCTTGCGGCGGACGGACGGTTCGGCGGACACATCGTCTCAGGACATATCGACGGAACGGGAACCGTTTCGGAATTCCGCCCGGAAGGAAACGCCGTCTGGCTGACAGTCGCCGCGCCGACGGAAATCCTCGCGCTGACCGTCGAAAAAGGCTCCATCGCCATCGACGGCGCAAGCCTCACCGTCGCAGATGTCGGCGGAAGCGGCTTTTCAGTCTCGCTCATTCCGCATACGGCGGCGCGGACGACGCTGCTTTCAAAAAAAATCGGCGGCATCGTAAATCTGGAAGCCGACATCATCGGAAAATACGTCCAGAAGCTGCTCCGCGCTGAATCTCCGCCCGAAGCCTCCGGCGCGCGCGGCGGATGTTCCGGCGGAATCACGGAAGAACTGCTGAAACAGTGCGGATTTTGAACGCATCCGCTTTTTTTCGTATCTTTAAGGCATGACAGGAGGACAAAATGCCCGGACAGTACAATACAATCGAGGAAGCGCTGGAAGACTTGCGGAACGGACGCATCATCCTTGCGACCGACGATCCTGACCGCGAGAACGAAGGCGACATGATCTGCGCGGCGGAATTCGCGACGCAGGAGAACGTGAACATCATGGCGACGCACGCGAAGGGGCTTATCTGCACGCCGATGAGCGCGGAAATCGCGGCGCGGCTGGGGCTGCCGCCGATGGTCGCGGAAAACACCGACAACCACGAAACCGCCTTCACCGTCTCCATCGACCATGCCTCCACGACGACTGGAATTTCCGCCGCGGAACGCTCCATAACGGCGCGCGCCTGCGCCGACGCGCGCTCCACGCCGCAGGACTTCCGCCGCCCGGGGCATATGTTCCCGCTGACCGCGCGGCGCGGCGGCGTCCTCGTCCGGAACGGACACACCGAAGCGACTGTCGATTTGTGCCGCCTCGCCGGGCTTGCCGAATGCGGCATCTGCTGCGAAATCATGGACGACGACGGAACGATGATGCGGACTCCGAAGCTTCACAAGCTGGCGGAAGCATACGGCTTCAAGTTCATCACCATCAAGGCGCTGCAGGACTACTGCCGCGTCCACGAAAAGCACGTCGTCCGCGAGGCGGCGGCAAACCTTCCCACCGAATACGGCGACTTCACGATTTACGGCTACGTGAACGACATCACCGGCGAACACCATGTCGCGCTCGTCAAGGGCAACGTCGGCGACGGAACGGACGTCCTCTGCCGCGTCCATTCCGAATGCCTCACCGGCGATGTCTTCGGCTCCCGGCGGTGCGACTGCGGCCCGCAGCTTCAGGCGGCGATGCGCCAGATTGAAAAGGAGGGGCGCGGCATCCTGCTCTATATGCGGCAGGAGGGACGCGGCATCGGACTGATAAACAAGCTCAAGACGTATATGCTTCAGGAAGAAGGCTACGACACCGTGGAAGCGAACATCAAGCTCGGATTCAAGCCGGACTTGCGGGAATACTGGATCGGCGCGCAGATCCTCCGCGACCTCGGCGTGAAGACGCTCCGGCTGCTGACGAACAATCCCGGCAAAGTCTACGGACTGGACGGCTTCGGACTGCGCGTCGCCGAACGCCTTCCCATCGAAATCGCGCCGCAGCAATACGACAGCTTCTATCTGCGGACAAAGAAAGAGAAGATGGGGCATATCCTGACGAACCTTTCGGGCGGCGCGGACAGCGGAAGCGCCACGGCGGAAAAACTATGAAAACGCGCGGAACAAAGCGCCGCGCGGAAAATTCGGATAAAACCAAGGAGGAACAATATGAAAGTGATTGAAGGAACGCTGGTCGCCCCGGCGGGAATGAAAGTCGGAATCGTGGCGTCGCGGTTCAATGAAATCATCGTGAGCAGGCTGCTCGGCGGCGCGCGGGACGGGCTGGTGCGCCACGGCGTCGAGGAGGACAACATCACCGCCGTCTGGGTTCCCGGCGCGTTTGAAATCCCCGCCGCCGCCGGCAAAATGGCGGCGTCCGGCGCGTATGACGCCGTAATCTGCGTCGGCGCGGTCATCCGCGGCTCCACAAGCCATTACGACTATGTGTGCAATGAAGTTTCAAAAGGAATCGCGCAGGTCGGCATGAAGACCGGCGTCCCCGTCCTGTTCGGCATCCTGACGACCGAAAACATCGAGCAGGCAATCGAGCGGGCGGGCAGCAAGGCCGGCAACAAAGGCTACGACTGCGCCCTGTCCGCCATCGAAATGGTGAACGTCCTGCGCCACATCTGACGCGAAACGCCGCGCGGAGAAGCCATTTCCGCGCAGCCGTGCGCCGCGCGTCCGCGGAATTTCAGTCCGCCATCGCCTTGAATCGGTCGAAGCTGGCGAGCATTTCCCCGTCCTTTTCCTTCTGGCACGCGCTGAAGATGACGGCAAAAATCAGGCAGACGACGAAGCCCGGAAGGATTTCGTACACGTCGAAAATGCCGCCCGACATATTGTGCCACGCGATGACGGTCGCGCCGCCGGCAACCAGTCCGGCGATGGCGCCGTTCCTCGTCATTCCGCGCCAGAACAGCGCCAGCAGGATGATCGGTCCGAACGTCGCGCCGAAGCCCGCCCACGCATAGCTCACGAGCGAGAAGATGGAGCTGTCCGGCTTCAGCGAAAGCACGTATGCGACCGCCGCAATCACAAAGACGGTTGCACGGCTGATGCGGAGGACTTCCCTTTCAGTCGCGTCCTTTTTCAGCACGCCCTTGAAGATGTCGCGGCTGAACGCGGAGGATGCCACGAGCAGCTGCGAGTCCGCGGTGCTCATCGCCGCCGCAAGGATCGCGCACAGGAAGATTCCGGCGACAAATGCCGGATACATCTGCTGGAGCGCGGCGCTGAAGACAGTTTCCGCGCTGCCCGGCGACAGCACTTCCTTCAGATAGACAGTTCCCATGGATCCGACCACGAACGCCCCGGCGAACGCCACGACGACCCAGACAGTCGCAATCCTCCGGGACAGCTTGATTTCCTCGTTGGAGCGGATTCCCATAAAGCGCACCAGGATGTGCGGCATTCCGAAATAGCCAAGCCCCCAGACGAGCGCCGAAACAATCGGAACGATTCCGTAGTTTTGGTTCGCGCGGAATTTTTCCTGCATCACGGCGCTGAATTCTCCGCTGACAGCCCGCTCGCCGAACTCGGAGACCTTCGCGAACGCCTCAGCCGGACCGCCGAGCGTCACGGTCATCACGATGCCGGTCAGAAGCAGGGCGACGAACATCAGAGAGCCTTGAATGAAGTCCGTCGCGCAGACGGCGAGGTAGCCGCCGAGAATCGTATACGCCAGAATCACGACAAGTCCGATGGTCAGCCCGGCGTGGTACGGCAGCCCGAACACAGAATTGAACAGCTTGGCGCAGGCGACAAATCCGGACGCCGTATAAATCGTAAAGAACAGGACGATGAAAACGACGGAAATCGCGGACAGGACGTTCGTCCTATCCCTGAAGCGGTTCGTCAGGAATTCGGGAATCGTGATGGAGTCGCCGAACGCCATCGTGCATTTCCGCAGCGGCTTGGCAACAATCAGCCAGTTCAGGTATGTTCCGATAATCAGTCCGAGCGACGTCCAGAACGTCTCCTTGACGCCGCCGAGATACGCGACGCCCGGCAGCCCCATCAAGAGCCAGCCCGACATATCGGACGCCTCCGCGCTCAGCGCCGTCATCCACGGACCGACCTTCCTGCCGCCGATGAAGAAATCGGACGCAGAACGGTTTTTCTTCATATAGCGCAGTCCGATGAACACCATGAATCCCAAATACAATACGAATGCAACAATCTTCGCGACCACCACGGTCCTCCGTAATGAAAAAATAACTATTCATTTTACGGATTATGATGGAAATATGCAATTGTGTAATCGGATATTTTTTGGAATCCCAGCTTTCTGTACAGGCCTGCCGCCGCAGCGTTTTCCTTCTTCACGAACAGGACAGCTGACTTCTTTTCATGAAGGATCCGGCACAGCAGCGCACGGACGACCGCATATCCGTACTGCCGCCACCGGAATTCCGGGCGTGTGTACACGCCGCCAAGCTGCGCGCACTGAAATCCGTCCGCGCTCGTCCCTGCCTTCGCCGCAAAGAGCGGCGCCGCCGCACTGCCTGCCGGCAGAACCCGGAGCGCATAGACGGCCTGCGTCCGCAGCGTGTGCATGAGCCGCAGGCGGCACAAATGCTCGTCGAACGGAATGTGCGCCGGAAGCACTTCCTCAATTTCATACGCCTTCTGCAATTCCAGCAACGAATGCAGCTCGTCCGGCGGCGGCGACTTTCCGAACCGGACAATCTGTCCGCCGGATTCCAGCGGAACAGCCGCGCACGCCTGAAACCGGCGGCGGTCGAGCCGCATGAGGTCGTATCTGTTCGTCTGAACAGGAGCGGCGCCGTGCGCCGCCAGAACGTCCAGAACAAGCGCGGCGCCTCCCGCGCAGCCGTTGACGCACGCCGGAGGAAAGACCGGCACGCCGTCCGTTCCAGCAGAGCCATCAGGCGCGCCCTGCCGGACGCCTTCAAAAAATGCGGACAAAGCGGCGGAAAAAGCGCGCTGTCGGACAGACCGCTCGTCCCGCACCTTTGAATCCGCCGGAAGCGCCGGTTCCGCAAACGGCAGGCACAGCAGCAACGTCCGCCGGAAGGAAATGACGCCGCACAGCCGCGCCGCAAACGAATTCCCGCCGGAATCCGCCGCAACGTCCGCGCCGTCGTCCAGCACGGCGAACGCGCCCCCAACAGAACGGCGGAGCGACGCCGACAGCTGGACGCAGTACGGCTCGTGGCGCTTGATGAAGGCGGCGACGTCCGCACGACGCGGAAGAGGAAGCCGGAAAATCGGAATCAGGCGCATCAGTTGCGGAAGCTGTGGATGGGAGCGGGAATGCGCCCGCCGCGGTTGATGAAGTCCGCGCAGCCGAACGGATTGACGCGCATGATGGGCGCGCCGCCGAGCAGTCCGCCGAATTCCGCCCACTCCCCTTCCTTCTTTCCAATGACTGGAATCAGGCGCACCGCCGTCGTCTTGTTGTTGACCATGCCGATCGCAAGCTCGTCGGCGATGATGCCGCTGATGGTCGTCGCCGGAGTGTCGCCCGGAACCGCAATCATATCCAGTCCGACGGAACACACCGTCGTCATCGCCTCCAGCTTTTCCAGCGAAATGGAATTCTGCCGCACCGCGTTTATCATGCCTTCGTCCTCTGAAACTGGAATGAACGCGCCGGACAATCCGCCGACGCGCGTCGAAGCCATGACGCCGCCCTTCTTCACCATGTCGGTGAGCATCGCAAGCGCCGCCGTCGTGCCGGGCGCGCCCGCGCCTTCCAGTCCGCATTCCTCCAGAATCCGGGCGACGGAATCGCCCACCGCCGGCGTCGGCGCAAGGGAGAGGTCGAGGATGCCGAAGTCCACGCCGAGCCGGCGCGCCGCCTCCGTTCCGACAAGCTGCCCCATGCGGGAAACCTTGAACGCCATCTTTTTGATTCCTTCCGCAAGGACGTCGATCGGCTTTCCCTTGTACTCCCGCGCCGCGGCGAGAATGACGCCCGGCCCGCTCACGCCGACAGAAAGCACCGCGTCGCCTTCGCCCGGCCCGTGGAACGCGCCCGCCATGAACGGATTGTCTTCCGGCGCATTGCAGAAGACGACGAGCTTGGAGCAGCCGATGCTGTCGCGCTCCTTCGTGCGCTCCGCCGTCTTAATGATGATGCCGCCGAGCAGCTTCACGGCATCCATGTTGATGCCGTTCTTGGTCGTGCCGAGATTGATTGAAGCGCAGACCCGCTCCGTGACGGCGAGCGCCTCAGGAATCGACTCGATGAGCGTCCGGTCGCCCGGCGTCATGCCTTTCTGGACGAGCGCGGAAAAGCCGCCGACAAAGTCGATTCCCAGCTCCTTCGCAACCTTGTCGAGCATGACCGCCCATTCGACATAGCTGTCCTCGCCGGACGGCTCGGCGACAAGTGAAATCGGCGTAACGGCGACGCGCTTGTTGATGATTGGAACGCCGAATTCCGTTTCGATTTCCTTTCCGACAGCCACAAGGCGGCCCGCATACCGCATGATTTTATCGTACATCTTCTGCCGGCTCCGCCGTCCGTCCTCGCAGGCGCAGTCGCGGAGCGAAATGCCCATCGTAATGGCGCGGACGTCCAGCTTCTGGCGCATGAACATATTGACAGTCTCTTGAATTTCAACAGGCGAAAAAATCATACGGCACCTCAAAAAACGGACTTGCGGCAGCATCTGCCGGCGCACACCATTGTACTGAAAAACAGCCCGTTTGCAAATGCGTTTTGCATTTCCGCCGGATTTCGCGTATAATTTCACCTATATCACCTATAATCGATGGCGGTGTACTTATGGAACCACGTTTTTTCAACAGAGAGCTTTCCTGGCTCGAATTCAACGCCAGAGTCTTGCATCAGGCGCTCCGGAAGGAGCTTCCGCTTTTGGAACGGCTGCAATTCCTGTCCATCATCACGAGCAATTTCGATGAATTCTTCCAAGTCCGCGTCGCCGCCGTCAAACGGGCGCAGTTCGCCGCGCCGCATGAAGCCGACGTCTCCGGACTGACGCCGGACATCGTCCTGCAGCAAATTTCCGTGCGGGCGCACCAAATCATCCGCCAGCAGCAGGACTGCCTCATGAACGACGTCCTTCCTGCGCTCGCGGAGCGGAACATCGTCTACGTCACGCCGGCGGACTTCACCGCGCCACAGAACGACTTCGTCCAGAATTTCTTCCGCACGGAAGTCTATCCGCTGCTGACGCCGCGCCGCACCGACACGGCGGAATTCCCGCTCATCGGAAACCTCGCCCTGCACGCCGCCTTCCTGCTGAAGCCAATCTTCCGCGCGAATTCCGCGAACGTCGACTTCAAGGGCAGCGACGACGTGCCGCGCATTTCGTTCGTCAAAATTCCCGACGGCGTGCCGAAAGTCATCTGGCTGCCGTCGGAGCGCGGCAGGAAGTGCTTCACGCTCCTCGACGACGTCATCCTCCAGTGCGGAACGCAGCTGTTTCCGGGGCTGGGCGTTGAGGAGGCGATGCTCTTCAAAGTCGCCCGCGACGCCGACTTCGCCGTCGACGAAGATTCCGGCCGCAACTTCATCCACGAAATGGAAAAAGTGCTTGTCAGACGCAATTCGTCGTTCGCCGTCCAGCTTTCCTGCAACAATACGAGCGAGACGATTTTGAAATTCTTCATGGAAAAGCTGGAGCTGGCGGAGGAGGACGTCTACCGGATTGACGGAATCCTTGATCCGTCCGCGCTTATGGCGCTGCGGGACACGGAGGAAAGCGCGCGGCTGTCGTTCCCGGCGTGGCAGCACTTCTATCCGCCGGAACTGCCGCAGGAGGAGCCGTTCTGGAACACGCTCAAGCAGCGCGACATCTTGCTCCACGTCCCCTATGAATCATACGAGCCGGTCGTCAAATTCATTTCGGATGCCGCGGACGATCCCGACGTCCTCGCCATCAAGATGACCTTGTATCGGACGGGGCGCGACTCGCCGATTGTCAAGGCGCTGGAACGCGCCGCTCGCAACGGCAAGCAGGTCGCAGTCCTTGTCGAACTTAAGGCGCGGTTCGACGAAGAGCGGAACATCGCCTGGGCGAATGAATTGGAGAACGCCGGCGTTACCGTCATCTACGGCCTTGTGAACCTCAAAGTCCATGCGAAGATCCTTATGGTCATGCGCCGGGAGGACGGCACCATCCGGCGGTACGCGCACATCGCGACAGGAAACTACAATCCGCGGACGGCGAAAGTGTATTCCGACCTTTCGCTGTTCACGGCGAACTACGAAATTGTCAACGACGCGACGCAGTTCTTCAACGTCGTTACCGGCTATTCGACGCTGCAAGCCATGAAGCATCTGGGAATGGCGCCGGTAACGCTCAAGCCGAAGCTCCTTGCGATGATCCAGCGTGAAATTGAGCGCAGCGCGCCGGAGCGGCCGGGGCTGATTATCGCGAAGATGAACAGCCTCACCCATGAGGAAATCATCCGGGCGCTGTATGAGGCGAGCCGCGCCGGAGTCAGAATCCTCCTCAACGTCCGCGGCATCTGCATGCTCGTTCCGGGAGTTCCGGGAATGAGCGAGAACATCCGCGTCGTTTCAATCGTGGACCGATATCTGGAGCATTCCAGAATCTTCTATTTTCAGAACGGCGGCTCGCAGGAGCTGTACCTTTCCAGCGCGGACTGGATGCCGCGGAACCTCGACCGCCGCATCGAACTGCTGTTCCCCGTGCTCGACCGCAAGGCGTTCCACGATGTAAAGAGCATCCTCGACACATACTTCCGGGACAACACGAACGCCCACCAGCTGAAGGAGAACGGTGTATGGGAGCCGGTCGCACGCGGCGCGGAAGAGCCGTCGTTCCGGGCGCAGGAAAGCCTCTACAAAAAGTACCGCCGGCGGTCGGAAGCGGCGGTGAAATTTCCGAAAATTCAATTTGAAGTCCGGCGGAAAGACTGAGCCGCGCCGGAACGGACAGATTTGAAGGCCGGAAATCCGGGAGCAGGGCATGATTTGTATCGAAACAAAGGTGAAGCTTCCCTTCCTGTGGGGAAGGCAGGCGTTCCAAAAAACGAACTGGGCGCAGATCAACTTGATTGTCGGGCCGAACGGCTCCGGCAAGACGCTCCTCGCATCCGAACTGGCAGAACAGTTTTCAGCCGCCGGGCATCCGGTGGAATTCCTGCGCTCGGATCGGACGGAGCAGGAAGGACACCTGACAAAGCTCAAGGAAGATTCCGAAATCCGCCGGAAGGTCGAAATGGTGCTTTCAAATATGTTCGGAAAATCCATCCGGTTCGAGGAGCGCGCGGACGACTCCGTCGTCCCCTTGGTCGCAGACACCGCGCGCAACGTCGAGTACGGCCTCCGGGACGGCGAATGCCACGGCCTCAAGGAAATCCTCACGCTGCTCGTCTCTCTGTACAGCAGCACGTCCGGCTGCCTCATTTTGGACGAGCCGGAGCTTCATCTGCATCCGCAGTTCCAGCTGTTCTTCATGAATGAAATCAGAAAAGTCGCCGCGTCGGATTCCCGGCGGATATTCTTCCTGATAACCCATTCCCCGTTCTTCATCGACCTGCGCTTTCCCGAAGATTTGATCGGCGTCGTCGTCTGCCACAGCAACCGCGCGCCGACGCACATTGAGTCGCTCAGCGACGAAGACGAGGCGATGTTCTGCCGCTTCCTGCCGCGGTTCAACACCTATCACAAGCAGTTCTTCTTTTCCGACAATCAGATTTTCGTCGAAGGCTACACTGACCAGCAGCTGTTCTCAAACCTCCTCGGCTGCATTGAAAATCCGCAGGATTCGGCCGGAACAGGAATCATCGACGTCGGCGGCAAGGATGAGCTCGGCGTCTTCTTCAAAGTCTGCTCGCTGCTCGGCACAGACGGACGGATTATCACCGACCTCGATTCGCTGTTCTGCGGAAAGCTTCGCGACGTCGTCTGCGCCGACAGCAGGCCCGCGCGGTGGCTTGAAAAGCAGCACGAAAAACAGCTGCCGTTCTACCGCTCGGCGTTCACTAAAAAGGAAGTCCAGCAGGACATTACGCTGGAACGGCTGATTCAAAAATTGGAGGCGCTGCTTGCCGCCGTTGGAAAAAGCGTCTGCGAAACAGACGGCAGCTTTTCCGCGGAAATCAGGCTGTTCGTCGGAAAGGTCAAGGAGCTGCATGAAAAGCACGAGAACGCCGGCGCGCTCGACACGTTCAAGACCGTCGTCCTCCAAGGCGTCACGCGGCTTGACTGGAAGCTTGCGGACATCCTGCCGGTGCCAGTCGCGGCAACGCTGCCGCTGATTAAAAACCTCGCGAATTTGATTTTTGCGGCGGCGGAGGCGGCGCGCGTTTATATCCTGCCCGGCGGCTGCATCGAACACTACTACAAGCGGAACAAGATCGACTATATGCCTGTTTCCGCGAAAGACCGCCTGTTCCATACGGAGCTGGAATACATCATTACCGCGCCGCTGCGGGAACTGCGCACGGAATACCCCGAACTGATACACATCCTGCGGCGCGCCTGCATGAAATTCCCCGTGTAACGCCCGACCGCTACGCCTGCGGCGGAAGCCGCTCAGTTCGGAGCAGGTTTCCGTCCAAGTCGAACAGCGAGACCGTCCGCCGCTCGTACACGGCGAATCCGGCGGCGGAGCCGCCTTTGGGAAGCGACGGCGAGCCGGGATTGCAGACAAGGATTCCGGCGGAATTGCATTCAAGGACGCCGATGTGCGTGTGTCCATAAAAGACAACGCTATTCGCCGCAGGAACGTCCGGAACAGCGCTCCCCGGCACGGCGACGCTTCCGTCCGCTCGCAGCGGCGCGTAGACATGCCCGTGCGTGCAGAACAGCGCCGCGCCGTCGTCAACAACCTGCACATAATCCGCCATAATCGGAAAATGCAGGACCATCTGATCCACTTCTGCATCGCAGTTTCCGCGGCAGGCAAGGATCACGTCCGCAGCCGCATTGAGCCGCTCCGCGGCGCCCGCCGGACAATGCCCTTCGGGAAGCGGATTGCGCGGCCCGTGGTAGAGGATGTCGCCCAGCAGGATCAGGCGGTCGCAATGCAGATTTGAGAACTGCCGAAGAACCGCAGCAGCCGCGGCTTCCGAACCGTGGATGTCCGAGCAAATCAAATATTTCATCGGACCAGTTCGTACAAAATGACGGACGCCGCCTGCGCCACGTTCAGGCTGTCGACCGGAGCTTCCTTCGCGCCGCCCTTCATGCCGGCGAACGGAATCAGGACGAGCGCGTCGCAGTTCCGCCGCGCCTCGTTGGAGATGCCGCGCTCCTCGTTTCCAAGGACGACCAACGCAGGCTTTCCGCCGCATATCGCCCGGATGTCGGACGCGGGCGTCTTTGCCTTCAAGTCCGTTCCGATGCGGATCATGCGCCCGGAAAGCGCCTCCATCAGCCGGGAGACGGAGCGCACGGAGTACAGTCGCACATATTCCATGCCGCCCTCCGCGATGCGGTATGCGCTCGTCGTAAGCGCGCCCGCCGCCTCGTCTTCGGGAATGACGATGTTCTTGATTCCGAAAAAGGCGGCGCTGCGGACAATCGCCCCGAAATTGTTCGCGTTCCCGATGTGATCCAGCAGCAGCGTATGCTCGCCGTCCGCAACCCAGCCGTCAACGGTGTCGGAATCGACTGGATCGATTTCCGGCATGAAAATCATCGCGACGACGCCCTGATGATGAACCGTGCCGCACAGCTTTTCCAGCTCCGCCGGATCCTTGACCATATTGTAGATGCCGCGGCGCTTCGCCAGCGCCTTGCACAGTCCGCCGAACAGCGGCGCGTTCTCCTCTGTAAAATAAAACCGGCGGATGCGCTCGCCGTGGATTTTTTCCACTTTTTTGACCGCGGCGAATCCGCAGACGGCAAGCTCGTTGTTCTGTTTGTTCCTCATGCGTCCAGTATAAAGCAAATCGCCCGAAACAAAAAGGGGGCGCCCTGCACAGCAGGGCGCCCCCTTTCTCGCTGCGGAAGCTCAGGCACCAGCCGCGCGTTCCGCAGTTCGGTTCAGCTCAACACATCGCCTACAGCTTCTTGTTGTTGATGACGGCCTGCGCCGCGGCAAGGCGCGCAATCGGCACGCGGTACGGGGAGCAGGAAACATAGTTCAAGCCCGCCCGGTAGCAGAAGTCGATTGTTACCGGATCGCCGCCGTGCTCGCCGCAGATTCCGCAGTGGAAGTCCGGCTTCACTTCGCGCGCGGCCTTGACCGCGTGCCTGACGAGGAATCCGACGCCGTTCTCGTCCAGCGTCTTGAACGGATCGTCACCCAGAATGTTGCGGCTGTAGTAGGAGTCCAGGAATTTGCCCGCGTCGTCGCGGCTGAATCCGAACGTCATCTGCGTCAGGTCGTTCGTTCCAAAGCTGTAGAAGTCGGCATATTTGACGACTTCGCCGGAAAGAATTGCGGCGCGCGGAACTTCGATCATCGTTCCGATTTCGATGTCCAGCTTGACGCCGTTCTCCTTTTCGACCGCCGCGATGACTTCCTCGCATTCGGCGCGGATCGTCGCAAGCTCGTTCGGCTCGCCGACAATCGGAATCATGATGTACGGCGCGGCCTTCACGCCGGCCTTTTCCGTCTCGATGGCGGCAAGCGCGACGGCCTTCGTCTGCATCTTGTAGATTTCAGGATAAGTGATCGCAAGGCGGCAGCCGCGGTGTCCGAGCATCGGATTGAATTCTTTGAGCGCCTCGAATTTCGCAGTCAGCGCGTCCACGCTGATTTCAACGCCGGCTTCCTTGAGGACTGCCTGCACCTTCGCCGTGCCGTCCGCGTCGCGCGGAATGAATTCGTGCAGCGGCGGGTCGAGGAAGCGGATGACGACGGGATTTCCCTTCATCGCCTTGAGGATGCCGACGAAGTCGTTCTTCTGGAGCGGCAGAATCTTCTCAAGCGTCTTCTCGCGGATTTCCGTCGTGTCGGAGCCGATCATCGCCTGGAAGTAGACGAGCTTCGCCGGATCGAAGAACATATGCTCCGTGCGGCACAGGCCGATTCCTTCCGCGCCGAAATGGAACGCGTGCTCCGCATCGACCGGCTGGTCGCCGTTCGCGCGCACGCCGAATCCCTTGATTTTATGGCCGTCGATCGTGCGGACGGACGAGTTGCGCACCTCGTCGCACCATGTCATAAGCGTCTCAAGCTCGGCGGAGAACGTCGCATCGACCGTCGGAATCTGTCCTTCGTAGACATTTCCCGTCGTTCCGTCGATGGAAAGCCAGTCGCCTTCGTTGTATGTCTTGCCCTCGACGCTGATGGACGTCGCGTTCGGGAATTTGATTGCCTCGCAGCCGGAAACGCACGGCGTTCCCATGCCGCGCGCGACGACCGCCGCGTGGGACGTGCGTCCGCCCGTGGACGTCAGGATGCCCTGCGCCGCGACCATGCCCGCGATGTCGTCCGGGGACGTCTCCTTGCGGACGAGCAGAACCTTCTTGCCGTCCTTCGCCCATTTTTCGGCGTCCTCCGCCGTGAACACAATCTGTCCGCAGGCGGCGCCCGGAGAGGCGTTCAGGCCGGATGCAATCTTGACGCCCTTCGCGAGCGCGGCCTTGTCGAACGCCGGGTGCAGGAGCTGGTCGATGTGCTGCGGCTCCACGCGCTTGATTGCAGTCTCCTTGTCGATGAGTCCCTCGCCGACCATGTCGACCGCCATCTTGACGGCCGCGGCGCCGGTGCGCTTTCCGTTGCGGCACTGGAGCATGAACAGCTTGCCTTCCTCGACGGTGAACTCCATGTCCTGCATATCGTGGTAGTGCTTCTCCAAGCGGTCGCGGATGTTGCACAGCTGCTTGTAGATTTCAGGATTTTCCTCGGCAAGCTGGGACAGCTTTTCCGGGGTGCGGATGCCGGCGACGACGTCCTCGCCCTGCGCGTTCATGAGGTACTCGCCCATGAATTCGTTCTTGCCGTTGGACGGATCGCGGCTGAAGCAGACGCCTGTGCCGGACGTGTTGCCCTTGTTTCCGAACACCATCGCCATGACCGTAACGGCGGTTCCCTTCAAGGAGCCTTCCTTGATGTTGTTCAGCTCGCGGTACTTGATGGCGCGCGGGTTCATCCATGAGCCGAAGACGGCGCCGATGGCCGCCCACATCTGATCCTTCGGATTCTGCGGGAAGTCCTCGCCCTTTTCGTTCTTGTAGAGAACCTTGTATTTGGAGACGATTTCCTGAAGCTCTTCCGTGTTCAGCTCCGTGTCCTGCTTGACGCCGCGGTGCGACTTGACTTCCGCGATGATTTCCTCGAACTTGTCATGCTCGACGCCCATCGCGACGTTTCCGAACATCTGGATGAAGCGGCGGTATGCATCCCACGCGAAGCGCGGGTTGTTCGTCTTTTCGGCCAGGCCGAGGACGGACTTGTCGTTGAGTCCGAGGTTCAGAATCGTGTCCATCATGCCCGGCATGGAAATCGCCGCGCCGGAGCGGACGGAGACGAGGAGCGGATCCTTTTCATCGCCGAGCTTCTTGCCCATGGACTTCTCAAGCTTCGCAAGGTAGGTGTCAACCTCTTTGTCCAAGCCGTCCGGGTATTTTCTTCCAAGCTCGTAGAACGCCTGGCAGACGTCTGTGGAAATCGTAAATCCAGACGGAACAGGAAGGCTCAGCGGAGCCTTTGCCATCTGCGCAAGGTTCGCGCCCTTTCCGCCCAGTTCGGCGCGCATCGACTCGTCGCCGTCCGCATTGCCGTCGCCAAAGTAATACACAAATTTTTTTGCCATTGATTTACCTCAATTGATTGTAGAAATGGAAATAGATGGAAAAATAATAGCTTCTATCGGCTTTACTGTCAATGTCTAATTTTTGGAAGAAAGAAGGCCGCGCTCCTTTCAAGAACATCTGCGCTCCGGCGTTTGTCTTAACGGCGTTATTCTGGTATAGTGTCGTCAGGTTCTATCCGGGTGGTACAAAATGGCTTATGAAGTTACGGCGACGCGGCGGCGGCCGCAGCGGTTTGAAAACCTTGCGGGACAGGAATTTGTCGCCGACACGCTGAAAAATTCGATTCAGTCGGGAAAAATCGCTCACGCCTACCTCTTCTCAGGGCCGCGCGGCTGCGGCAAGACGTCCACGGCGCGGATCCTCGCGAAGGCGCTCAACTGCCGCAGCGGGGAGCAGCCCACGGCGGAGCCGTGCGGAGAATGCGAGTCCTGCCGGGCAATCACGAACAGCTCCAGCCTCGACGTCATCGAAATCGACGGCGCCTCGAACACGAGCGTCAACGACGTCCGCCAGATCAAGGACGAAGTCCTGTTCCCCCCGAATTCCAGCCGGTACAAAATCTACATCATCGACGAAGTGCACATGCTTTCGACGAGCGCCTTCAACGCGCTCCTCAAGACGATTGAAGAGCCGCCGCCGTACGTCATCTTCATCTTCGCGACGACGGAGCTGCAGAAAGTTCCTGCGACCATCAAAAGCCGCTGCCAGCAGTTCAACTTCCGCCTTGTCTCCGCGGAGCGCATCCGCGGACTGCTCGCCGACGCCGCCGCGGAGCTTCAGATTCAGGCGGACGACGAGGCGCTTTACTGGATAGCCAAGGAGTCCGGCGGCTCCGTCCGCGATTCGTACACGCTTTTCGACCAAGTCGCCGCGTTCTCGGGCGCACACATCACCTACGACAAAATCCGCGACAAGCTGGGGCTGCTCGGCGTCGACCGCCTGAACGTTCTTTTTTCGGCCGCGGCGGCAGGAAAGCCGGAGGACGTCTTGAACCAGCTCGACGGCTTCCTCCAATCGGGAATTTCCATCGAACAGCTCATCGCGAACAGCACGGAATACGTCCGCAGCCTGCTCCTCATCAAAAGCGGCGTCGCGAAGGAGGCGCTCCTCGGACAGGCGCCGGAGCGGTTCAGCGCCGAAGTCCTTTCCAGCTGGAACAAAATCCAGACGGAGCGCGCGCTTTCGCTCTTCCTTCAGCTGCACCGCGACATCCGCTATTCGGTTTCGCCGCGCTACGAGCTGGAGCTTGCCTTCAGCCGGCTCTGCTGGCTTTCCCAGTATGTCTCGCCTGCCGAAGTCAAAGCGGCGATTGATTCCGCGCGGGCGCTCCTTGCCGGAGCGCCTCAGCAGCCCGCCGGACAGGCCGCCGCAGGAACTGCGCAAGCCGCGCGCGACGCACAAACTGCGCCAGATGTCCCCGAAGGAGCCGCGGCCGCCGCATCCGGCAGCGAGCCGCCGCGCCTTCCGAACGGAATGCCGCGGTTCTCCGCCCTGTCCGCGCAGAATCCGGCGCCGGACGCTCCGGAAGGAACGCCGCACCCTTTTCCTGATGGCGGAGCCGTGCCGCCGGAACAAACGGCGGACGGCGCGGCGGGAGCCGACGACTATGACGCATGGGCCGACGCCCAGACGCCGCCGGACGACGGCGGATTCCCCGGGCAAATCGAAAGCGGATTTTTACCCGCAACGGCGGCGGCGCAGGCGGAACAGTCGCCGAGCACGGAGCCGTCCGGCAGCGGCGGCACGCACGCGGAGCGCAGCACGTCGTTCCAGACCGCAGACGGAACGTCCGTTCCGATTTCGCAGTTGTACGCCGAAATCATCGACGGGCTGTCGCTGGGCAACGAAATGCTCCTCGTCTCCGCGCTGATGCAGACGGAGCCGTGGCGCTGTTCGGGAACGGCCATCCAGACGTCGATCAAGTCTGAATGCCAGAAAATTTTAATAGAACAGAACGCCCAGAAAATTCTGGACATCATAAGCAGAAACCACCGGACGCCGGCACAGTTTGAAATCCTCTACCGGGAAGCCGAAAATGCGGCGCAGGCGCAGGAAATTCCGGCGGAAGTCAAGCTGCTTTGCAGCATTTTCAAAGGAACGGTTGTCGGCGGCGCAGCGCGCTGAACAGGGCGGACACTACAGGAGGAATCGGAATATGAATCCACTCGATTTGCTGAAGAACACACAGGCACTCAAGGAGCAGGCGGAGCAATTCCAAAAAGAACTTGGGGAACTGACGGCGGAAGGCTCGTCCGGCGGAAGGATGGTAACGGTCAAAATCAACGGGCATTTCGAAATGACTGAAATCCACCTCGATCCCATCTGTGTGGACAACAGGGACATCAAGATGCTCGAAGACTTGATTGTCGCCGCGCAGCACGATGCGATTACGGAAATGCAGAAGCTCATGAAAGAAAAATCCGGCTCCCTGCTGCACGGACTGAACATTCCGGGACTGTAGCGCCAGAAGCAGGAGCGAACGATGGCAAACATCATCGACGAACTGACTGATTCCTTTTCGCGGCTGCCCGGAATCGGCAAAAAAAGCGCGGCGCGGATTGTAAACCACCTTTTGAAGGCGGATTCGGCATATATGCGCGCATTTTCCGCGCAGCTTCTGGAACTGCAAGAAAAAATCCGCCCGTGCTCCGTCTGCGGCGCATGGACGGAA
Source organism: uncultured Treponema sp. (assembly GCA_947176045.1). Taxonomy (GTDB): domain Bacteria; phylum Spirochaetota; class Spirochaetia; order Treponematales; family Treponemataceae; genus Treponema_D. The sequence goes on from CAMWPF010000001.1 coordinate 21,540, forward strand.
GCCGATCCCTGCCCCATCTGCGCAAATCCGCTGCGCGACAAAAGCGTCATCTGCGTCGTCGAACAGCCGCAGGACGTCCAGACAATTGAAGCGGCGGGCGGCTACACGGGACTGTTCCACGTCCTCGGCGGCGTCATCGCTCCGCTGGACGGCATGGGACCGGACAAGCTGAACATTGCGGGCCTGCTCCAGCGGGTGAACGCGGGCGGCGTCAAAGAAGTGATTTTGGCGACAAATCCGACGTTTGAAGGCGACTCCACCGCGCTGTACTTGCAGCGGCTCCTTTCCAGCCACACCGAAACAAAAGTCACCCGCCTTGCGACAGGAATTCCAGTCGGCGGAGACCTTGAGTACGCCGACAAGCTGACGCTCGCCCGCAGCTTCCGCGGCCGGACGGCATTCTGAAAGCGCGCTTCACGCCGCATCTTCAAGCATCTCCGAAAACAGTGCGACCGCCCCACGCATGCGACTGTCCGCGCTCGCGGCGCACAAGGGCGTCAAAATCCGCTTCGGGCCTGCAGCGCTCCTCCAGCTGGAGCGCCGCCGTATGCAGGCGGCGCAGGCATTCCGACTTGTCTTGAACGCCAAGACGCGACGCGTGGATGGAGTCGCGGAGGACGCGGATTGATTCGTCATATATTTTGAGCGGCACTGGAAATGGATGCCCGTCCTTTCCGCCGTGGGCGAACGAAAACCGCGCCGGATCGCGGAACCGGGTCGGCGTACCGTAAATCATTTCGCTGACCAACGCCAACGACTGCAAGGTGCGCGGGCCCAATCCCGGCGTCAAAAGCAGGCTTTCAAAATCCTGCGGCTGGCTTTCATACGCGGCCGCGAGGACGGCTCCGAGGCGGCGCGCGTCCACATCTTCCGCCCGAACGTCATGATGGCGCGGAAGCGTGATGCTCCGCCCGGCATCCTGAACGGCGCATTCCTCCTCGAACCCGGGAAGAACCGGCTGCAAGGCGTCCGCCGCCTTTTTTGGAACGCTTTCGGACGGCAGATTTGCGCCGGCAGGCCGCGCCGATGAAAATTCCGCGCCGCATTCCCGCAGCTCCTTGAGGACGCGCTCCGGATTCCTGCCGGAGATTTCGACAATCGACGAGCGCGTCCGGGCGGCGTCCGAAGCCGTCAAGTTCAAAATAGCTCCGCCGCCTTCTCCGACGACGCCCGTATGCGGCTCCTCCACAAAGGAACGCAGCGAAGCGGAACACCAGTGGTACCGCCGCGCCGTCCGCGCCGACGGATTCATTCCCTGCTGGACGACCGCCCAGCTGCCGTCGGACGTCAGTATAAAATTATGCTGGTACAACTGGAAGCCGTCCTGCACGGCAGTATTGTCAACCTTCGCGCACAGCCGGCTCGCCCGCACGAGCGCCGCGCCGTCCAATCCCGCTTTTTCGGAAAACGCCGCCAGCTCGCCAGGCGTCCGCCGGGAATACGTCCCGCGCCCGCCGCAAATACAAATTCCCAGCTCCTTTGCCCGCGGATTCAGTCCGCGCTTCAAGGCATACATGACGCTCGTCGTAATTCCTGAAGAATGCCAGTCCATGCCCATCACCGCGCCCAGCGACTGGAACCACAGCGGATCGCTGAGGCGCACAAGCACTTCCTGCCTGCCGAAGTTGCAGACAATCGATTCGACAATCAGCGTTCCAAGCGCCATCATCCGGTCGGCAAGCCAGCGCGGAACCGTGCCTGAATGGAGCGGCAGATCCGCGTGTCCGGTGCGCCGGATCATAAATTGCGTTCCAAAAGGTATTCTTTCGCCGTCGAAAATCCCGAAATCCAGAAGAAGCTTTCCGTCTTGAAATCATTGGAAACGTTCGTCTTGACCTTCCGAATCCGCTCCTTCTTGAGATGCTCCCACGTAAACAGCATAAGCTCGATTCCCCAGCCCTTCCGCCGTTCCTCCGGCATCACGATGATGTCGCTGAACAGGAAGAACCGCTCCTCGCTTGTAATCGGCGTGATGATGCAGCCGGAGACGACGCCGAAGACCGTGTTTCCCTTGTCGCACAGAATGTACATCCGGCTGGACTTGTTCCCGGTGAACTCATCCAAGTGCATGTCGATTTTTTCCTGCGCGTCCGGATAGCAGTGCAGGTAGAATTTCCGCAGCTCCGGCAGGAATTCCGGCGAATACTCCCGAATTTCCTTGTTGTCTTCAACGGAATGCTTTACGGTCGGCGAAACGAACTGCTGGTACATCCGATACGACGTGTAGTTCCGCATCGTCGTCGTAACATAGCGCAGCTCTTCCTTCAACGATTCGTCTTCGTCAATGAGCGCGACCAATTCCGGCGAATAGCGCGTCCCGGCGCTTTCCTTGAGTTCCGAAAGCACGTCGTCGAACGTCTTTTTCACCGCATAATTCCGCCCTTGGGAATCTGTAACAGAATCGATGCAGTCGCAGATAGTAATCAGCGCGATGAACGTCTGCAAAATGGAAGCGCTGCTCTTGAATTCCGCCGGATAGCCGCCGGAATCGCCCCACATCTTGTGATGTCCGATGATGATGTCGCGGTACATCCGCAAAAACGGGATGCGCTCCGCCAGCGCCGCGCCCGACAGCGGATGGTTCCTGATGATTCCGAATTCATAATCCGTGATTTTCCGGAAATGCAGGTTGACGACATTGGAGCAGCCGATTTTCCCGATATCGTGGAGCAGCCCGGCCCGCTTGATGAAGTCCAGCAGCTCGTTTTTGTGGCGCAGGACGGCAGCGGAATCCTCGAACAGTCCCGGAATCGTGAACAGTTCCGGCTTCTGCTCGATGAAGTGCGTCAGGCAGATTCCAGCAATCGTGGAAACCATCGAAAAGTGGATTGCCGACGAAACTTCCCGATGGGTGAACACCATTTGAAGGAACGGAATGAAATCCTGCGCAGTTTTAAAATGGCCGGAAATCAGGCAGATATTTTCGATGACAAAGCTGTCCGTCAAAAATCCTTTTTCTGCATACTTGCCCTGCTCGTAATAGTATGCCATTTCCTTGATGACATTGCGACGGAGGCCGTCCTGCGTTGATGAGCGGTACAATTCCGGCAAAAAAACATTCACATACGAAAATGAATCGCAGAACAGCTTCAAAGTGTCAAGCAGCGAGGCAAAACAGGAATTCACGGCGCTGACGTCCATCAAAATTGCATTTTCGGGAAATGCCAGCTGGACGCCCTGATGCTCGTACCGCCTTTGAAATTCCGCCGTCAAAATAGCGCTGTACTGCCCGACGGTAATCCGGCGGAAAACCGCCCGCGCCTTCTGAAAGTACGTGAAAATCATGCAGCTGACCGTTCCCTCGCGCTTTTCCGCGGCGTATTCCGCATTGAGCCAGGAAACAATCCGCTTCAAGGCGGCCTGCTGCTCCGCGCTGCCGTCCTTCGCCCGGAAACCGCTCTGTCCGGCGGCAAAAACCGCGCACACACGGAAATACCGCATGAGCATCTCAATGCCGCCGCGGACATCGGCGTCCTTTCCCCAAATCGTGTGGAACAGTTCCTCCGAGCCGGAATGCAGCAGCCCGTCAATCCGGTCGTACAGCGCGGACATCGCCGCAAAATCATTTGAACGGTACAAGTCGTAGGCAAGGAACTCATAGCCGAGGCAGAAAATCTGGTGGGCGCGCGTGTCGTCGCTGTCCGCGCTCGCAAAATCCGGATAGATTTCCATCGCCTTTTGAAAACAGTCCATCGTTTCAGAAAACGGCGCATACCGTGTCAGAACATAAAAAATTCCCAGATTCAGCATGGCGTCGAACTTGTTCCGCTCGTTGAGGCATTCCGGATGCTCCAAAAACGCAAGGATAATGTTCCGCGTAACCAGCGCGTCGATATTGTTCTCAACTTGGAAGAACGTTATGTGCGACAGAAATTCATGGATGACGCCGGGATGCAGGCGCTCAGGATCCGCAATCGCGGGACGGATGAATTCGTCCAGAAGCCGCTCGTTCTGCGTGAAAAAATTGCGCGTCATGTCGGAGTTGGCCGCAAGATACTGCTGCCATTCTCCGAAGTCATGCGCCTCGTGCAGAAGCTTCCGCTTCAAATGAAAGATCAAGTCCGAGTTGAATTTATATTTGTTGAAGAAAAAGCTGACCTTCTCTTCGGTGATATATTCTGGCTTCATATTTTAATTCATTTCCAATTTATTTTAATTATAGAATAATTGTACCATCTTTCAACGCAAATGCAACCGTTTTCCGGCAAATTTAGCGGCAGACTTTACAATCGCGCCGTTCTGATTTATACTAGTAAACAACTAGGAATTAAAAGAAAATATGAAGATTTCAACGCGGGGCAGGTATGCGCTCCGCTTCATGATTGACCTTGCGCAGCAGAACACGAACGCATACGTTCCGCTGAAGGACATTTCAGAACGGCAGGGCATTTCGGTCAAATATCTCGAACAGATTGCCGCCCTGCTGAGCAAATTCCAGCTCCTGCAAAGCGTCCGCGGCCCGCAAGGCGGCTACAAGCTCGCAAAAAAGCCGGCGGAGTACACCATCGCAGAAATCCTGCGCCCTACGGAAGGCAGCCTCGCTCCCGTCGCCTGCCTCGAGCAGAATCCTGTCAGCTGCCCCCGTTCGTCCGAATGCCGGACGCTCCAGCTCTGGCGCGGGCTTGATGCCGTCGTCAGCAACTACCTGAATTCCATTACGCTCGACCAGCTCGCCGGCGCAGACCCTGCCGACGACTACGTCATCTGATTTTTCACTTTGCTCCAGCGGCGCACATCCGGAGGACGCAGCCGCGCGGCGTCAAAACACCGTGATGCTGCACAATTCAACTGACGCGCGCCGTTCATCCGGCTCTGGGAAGAAGCGGTACTTGAACGCCGCGCTCAAAGAGAAGCGGAACGCGTAGTTCGCAAGCCCGCCGATGTCCGGCGTAACGGCGAATTCCACGCGCACGGCGCACTCGTCGAAATAGCTCATGCCGCCAGCCGCCAGTTCAGCGGCGTATGTTCCGGCGCGGAATACCGCCCACGAATCAAGCGCTGCTCCAGACTTCCGCGCCACCTTGCCAAGATACCGGGCGCTGACTGTGAGGCGGTTCGCATAAAACAGCGGAAGGATTGAAGTCGAACGCTGGATTTCCGTAGAAAACAGCACGATGTCCGCCTGCGCCGCCGCCGCATACCGCCGCGCCGGAAACAGCACGGCCTCCAGGCGCGCCGGCATGTTGAACGTCAGCGCCGCCGTATTTTGAATCGGAAGCAGCCGTGGAATCCAGCCGGACACGCCGACGGAAAGATTCTGATACGAATCGTACGCCGCCTCAGGGGCGGAAACCGGCGCGCACCAATGCACATGGCAGCCGCCCATCGCCTCCACGCCGGAATAGTCGTAAAATCCCACGCCCGCCTTCCGGATGTTCCCGAATGAAACCGCCGCCTCGTTCGCCACGAACAGCCGCTCCCGGCTGTCGCCGGTTTTGAGGATTTCAAACAAGTCAAGCGGACTGCCGACGCTTCTGCCTTCTGGAATTGCGGCCGCCGTCTGCCGCCCTTCAAAAAAATCGAACGTGTCGGAAACGGAAACATACGCCGTGCGGCCTGCCGGAACTTTCACCGCCGCCGACAGCCACTCATACGTCTGCTTGTAGCCGCCGCCGTCCCACTCCACCGAAGCAAGCGCCGACCAGCTGAACAGCTCCGTCGCCGTCGAGCCGGTCAGAAACGCCGTCGCCGCCGCAGAATTGGTCATCGGATTGTAGCCGGCGGAAAACAGCCACAGCGGATTTGTCCACGGCGTGCAGCCGACATACGTAGCTCCCAGCGGCAGCATGACGGAATCCAAGCCGCCCGCGGAATTCCGAATGGAATACGACTGCGAAACAGAAAGCGGAACCAGCGTCCCCTTCGGATGCGCCGCCGCATAGCGGAACAGGGAGAACGGCTCGCCAGGCAGCTCCTGCGGAGCGGCAGAAATCTCATGCGCTCCGCCGGAATTTCCGTCCGAACCGCCGCGTTCTGATTCCGACAGAAATTCCACAGGAAATGCGGCGGCGGAAAACGGCAGGCTTCCGGCAGGACGGCAGAAGACGCGGCTTCCTTCGTAAAAATTTCCGATGTAGGCGAACCGCCCGCCAGAACTAGCGGCTCCGCCGTCCGCGATGCCGGACGCAAGCCACACAGGCGCGTATATTCCGCCAGAAACATCACCGTTCATGAGGCGGCCGTCCAGCGCAAAGCGTTCGGCGCGGACTTCCTTCGTGCCGGCTTGCGCCGATTCGGAAGCCGCTCCGCGCGACAAAACTGCCGCCGGAATGTGGACGACGCCAAGCCGCGGAAGCGTGTCCTGCGCCGCCCATGAAAACAAAAGCGCGTCGCCGTCCGGCGCGTCCGCCGCCTTCCCGAACACCACCGAAAGCAGTTCGGAATCTGCCGCCGCCGCGCTGAGGTTCCGTACGGACATCCGTCCCTCCGGCAGCTCCACCGAAAACCGCCGGCCGTCCACGGCATTCTCCGCCTGAACGGCATAGCGCATCCCGCGCTTCCAAAGATAATAGAACCAGCCGCCGGAACCGCCCGCAGGCGAAAAGACGGCCTCGCCAAATTCCTTCTTGTCCTCCCGGACGAGCGCCGCCGCCTCAATCTTCCCGCGCGCGGAGCGCTCCAGACAGTACAGGCGCACCGCGGCATACTGCGATTCCGTCCGAACTGCCGCGACATAATACGTTCCGTCCGCGCAGAACACCGCCGCATCGCGCAGCCCTTTCTCCGGGAGCCGGAACAGCCGGCGGCTCGCCATATCGTACACGGCGACCTTGTTTTTCGGAACGCGCCCCGCGGACGACGAATAGGAGACCGCCATATACCGGCCGTCCGCGCACAGTTGAATCCGGCTCACAGCAGAAAACGCGAGCCGCTTTTTCAATTTTGGAACAGCGCCCGCCGCGCCGGACGTTCCAGCAAAATAAATGGCTCCGCCGCTGCCGTCAAGGCAGGCGGCGCCGTTTTCCGACGCAGAAAGCGACTTCCACAACGATTTCTTCGTCAGCGCCGCCGCGCCGTCCGCTTCCGGCTCCCGCACATCCTCAGGAACGGCGACGGAATCATAAAAATCCCGCCATGCCTGCCGGATGGAAAAGCCGTACACCTGCCGGAAGCACATGAAATATGTCAGCGTCTGAAAATTGACGCACTTGTACCAAAATTCAGCGTACTTTTCCATTCCGTACTGCGCTTGCAGCCACGCGCTAAACATGCCGCCGAACAGATAGCTCTGCGTCGTGTACGGATACGTATCGCGGGTGCCGTTGATTTCGGAATAGTTGGGAAAGCGCCCTTCGATTTTTGCCTGCCGCACGATGTGCAGGCTGTACGAATCATTGAGCCGTCCTTCGCCGCCGTCGCTTTCGACCGAAACCGTCGCGCCTTCCGCCCATGCAGTCGTGATTGTCAGCGCGCCCGGATTGTACGTGTCGCCAAAAATCCGATCAAATCCGTACCAGAAGTCGTTCCGCAGGTTGTACGTAATCGCATGGGTCAGCTCGTGCCGGAACGTCATGAACAGCGTCTCCGAAAAAACCGCCATGCTTTCTGTCGGAACGGTATCGTACAGGACGATGTGGTTGAACGGCGCGAAAGAAAAATATGCGTTGAATTCATCCTGCGCCGGGGTGATGACGACCGGCATCCGGAATTCATGCTTCAATTTAAATGTTTCGGCAAGCTCCCGGTACGCGCCGTCCGCCTTTTCAATCAGAATTTCGGCGCTACGCGCGGACGCCGGCGCATAGATGATGTCGAAATAATCAGTGCGCGCAATCCGCAGCTGATTCTGCCCCGCCATGACGCCGCTGTAGGAAAACCCCGCAGGCGCGGCGGCAAGCAGTCCCAGAACGGCTGAAACCGCCCGCAGCAAAAAGCGCGCCCGGAAGAATGTGCCGCAGACGAGCGCAGGAACGTTCGGGTTCATATTTGATTTCATTTCTGTACCGGCTTACGGCAGAAGGCGCGCTCAATAATGCGGCGGCTTCCGGTTCGGAATGTCGCCTTCCAAAAGTTCCGAAACATCGCGGAGCTTCGATACAAGCAGCTTGTTTTCCCGGCGCAGCGCTTCCAACGATTTTTCCTGCGCGACGACAACTTCCTGAAGCTGGTTCAAAAAATCCTCAAGATAGGCGGCCTTCATTTCAAGCGCAGTCAGCCGTTCCGCCGATTCCTGTCCGTCCATGCAAAGCTCCGCCGCCGTCAGATGATGTCTTTCAGCGCGGCAATGACGTCCGCGTCGTAGATATTCAGCTGCTCCTCAAGCTTTTCAACCGCCGAATCCTTGTCCGTGCCGCCGCGGTAGCTGCGCTTGCTCGAAAGCGCGATGAAGCTGTCCGCCACACGGATAATCCGCGCGATTTCTGGAATTTTATCGCCTTTGACATGGTTCTTGCCGGAGCCGTCCATATTTTCATGATGCATCGTCGATGCCGCCTCGAATACAGACCAATAGCGCTTCGGCACGAATTGCAGATGCTCTTCGCCCAGCTTGATATGGCTGTCCAAAACCGCATGCTGCTCGTCCGACAGCTTCTCTTCGGAAATCAATTCAGGATGGTCGCGGTAGACGCTCAAAAATCCGGCGTCGTACACCATCGCCGCGCAGAAAAAGACCATCGAATCGTGCTGCTTCAGCCCGAGGCGCATTGCCAGCTTGTAGACCAATTCCGAGACGTTCTTGGAATTGTTCTTGCGTCCTGTAACCTGATCGATTTTCGCGCCCAAATCCTCGCATTTGGCGGCAAGCTCCCGCAGCTCCTCCTTTTCTTCCGGCGTCTCCTCCGGCTCCGGCAGCGCGTCTACGCCCCAGCGGGAGCTTCCGGCGGACTTCAAGCCGTCCTTTCCGTAAATGTCGGTGATGCCGCCGAGCATGAGCTGGTTCGTCTGGCTCTGGTTCTGCGCCAGCAGCTTGAACGCGTCCGCATACTGCTGCTGCTGGATTTTCGACTGCTTGACGCTGATATGCATAATCAGCAGGATCAATCCGACCACCAGCATGATGACGACGACAATCACCGTAACAAGTATCATGATCGTCGTGAATTTCTTGTCCGTCTTTTGGTCGCGCTCCTTCTGAAGCTCGTTCTGCTTTGTAATTTGATCGACCATCTGCTGCGTCTGCTCCTGCATCTGCTTTCCCTGCTGCGTGATGGCCTGCTGCGTCGCTTCAGTCGTTTCGGAAATGCGGTTCATGAAATTCTGCTGATCCTGCTTGGCGGACGCCTTTTCATCCGCCGCCTGCCGCGCCTCAATCTGCCGGACGAGCTTTGTGATTTCCGCGGAAGACACCTGCGGAAACTGCTCCAGATTCGTCTTGATTTCAATCAAAGACTGCTCGTCATAATTCTTCTGAAGCAGCTTCAGACGGTTCAAATACACCGAACGCGCCAGAACTATCACGTTCGCCGGAACAATATCGCCGCCGACCTTCATCGCCATATTGATGTTCTTGTAGGCGTCAAGAAGGTCTCCCTCGTCGTAGGCGTCGTTCGCCCGCTCCAAGTACCGTTCCGACAGACTTTCCGTGCTTGTCTGGGCGGCAATGCCGAAAACGACAAGCAGTCCCAAAAAAAGACCCGCTGCAATACGTTTACTTCGCAACATTTTCTGCTCCAATGGCCAGCACCAAACCGGCCTTATTTTCAATTCCTGAAGATTTTATAAATACGGTATCCTTTACGCCGATAGTAAATCCAAGCTTCACTTTTTCCATGACAGCGAACGGAATGTTCGCGTTGACCGAACCGCCGAACGCCGACTTCAAATCGGAGTAGGCAAGATGCCCCAGATAATAATCGACATTGCCGAACAGCACCGCCGGCCCCACCTTGACATGGTTGAATCCGATTCCGAACACCGGCGTGCAGACCGTTCCGTGGAGCGCCGTATCTTTCTCATCGTTCGCCATCGTATCTGTCATTATGAAGCTTGCAAATCCGGCGCGCAGAAAAAGCTTCCGGCTGAAATTCGTAAACCCGATTTTCGGAACGATGGAAACGGAGCCGAGCATCGTGTCGTCCCCGTTGTAGAACGGCAAGATAACCGCCTCGCCGCCCACGTCGAATCCGACCATCAGCTTGTCGAACACATATTCATACGTAAAGTCGCCGGAAATGCCGTACCTGAACGAATTGTAGCCTGAACCCGAGTCTGAAACGAACACTCCGTTGAACATTCCGAAGCGGAACATCCATGACCAGGCAGAATATTTCAAGTTCTTATCCTGCACATACACCGAATCGCCGGATGTCGTCGTTACCGAATCGAAATTCCGATTGACGACGCCGCGCTTCCTTTCCTTTTCCGCCTCAAAGCGCGCAAGCTCCGCAAGCCGCCGTTCCTCCAGCTCTCGCTCCTGCTCGCGCTGCTTTTCCAGCGCGGACGCAATCGTCGAATACATTTCAACGGCTTCCGCATTGTCAAGGTTGTTGTCAATGACGACGAGGTTCGCGTCCATCGCAAACTGATAGTCTTCTGAAATCAGCAGGCGGCGAATTTTCTTCATCGTATAGTTTTCAATCAAATAATAATCATCGTTGAGCATATTTCCTGCAAGAATCGAATTCAATTCAGAATCCGACTTATGCACGAACGCAATGTCAATCTGCTTGTACAACGTTCCGATGTACGCGTCCACTGCAAAGGCAGGCGCGCAAGCCGAAACCAGCACAAGCAGAAAAACGAACGCCTTTACCATGACACCATGTCTTGCCATCAAACTACCTACCTAGAATACATTGACGCGGATGCCTTCGGAAATCTGCGGAATGAGATTCTTGATGGCATCCGAATTTCCGCCGGAAACGTCCGTCGGAATGAACCACAACGAGAATTCGGTATACAGCGCGAATGTGCTGAAGCATTTGTTCTTCGGGAACGAAACCCGCGGGAACTCCATCTGGGCAAGCAGCGCGGACAAAATCTGCGGCTTTCCGCTGTTGGTTTCATTGAAGCGGGTGAAGTTCGCGCCGACAGCGAAATTCATCGTGAGCCATTCCCAGTCCCTGCCGAAGAAGTAGCTGAACGGAATCGTGCCGACGTTCGCAAGAATCTTGATTCCCATGACGTTGTCGCCGCCGTAGCGCATATCTGACTTCGCAAAGAAGTTCCGCTGAGCCTGCGTGAACTGCCCCCACTGGAACTGAAGCTTTACGTTGTCGTCAAAGAACGTAAGTCCGATTCCAATGTCGAACAACGTCGCGCCCCAGAAATTCCAATCGAGGTACAATCCTTGAATGAACGACGGAACTTGGTACGAAGCCTTGTCGCCCTTGCGCAGCGTCAGCTCCACATCCTTGAGCGCAATATTGTCGCTGGAAAGTCCCGAGAACAGCATTTCCTGATTGTACCGCCCTCCGACGCTCGGCGAAATCAGGCGGATGTGCGGAACCGTATTGTCAATCTGAATGATCACCCGGTCGATTGCCGTTTCCCCGTTGCGCATCGTCGCGCGCACAATCATAAAATGATATCCTTCCGGCAAATCCAAATTTTCAATCCGGTGCTTCCATTTTTCACCTTTGGAAACCCGCTTGAACGACTTTCCGTTGTCGAAGCTGATTTCCACCTTCTCCACTTTTTTCTCGTTGACAGCTTCCTTCTGCTCCTTTGTCGCTTCCTTCGTTCTGGAAATGAGCAGCTCGTCCTCGCTCAAAGAATATCCGGCGTTCCCGCTGATATACGGACGTTCAATCGCAAAATCACCGTAGACGAAATTGTCAACCGTCACCCACGGCCCGACCGTCGAATAGGTCAAAGTCTGAACGCGGGAACGGATGACGGTGCCGCCTTCCAGCCGCGCGTCCACATAATACTCATGCTCGCCGTCGGCAATGATTTCCGGGGAGGCTGAGAACTTGAAGTATCCGCTCGCCGTCAGCTGCGTGTCGGCGATAAACCTGCCGTCGATGTACAGCGAAAGCGCCTCTATCGGCTTGTCGGCGGCGGCCTCTCCGTAAATGTTGAAGATGCCCTGCTTGTGCTCGCCGTTCAGCGGATACAGCAAATCAACCGTGGCAAGCGGCTTGCTCTTGTCAAGCGTGATGTTCCGGCTGGCGTGCGTCTCGTTGCCGGCCTTGTCGCGCGCAGTCACTTCGATATTGTAGACGCCGTTTTCCAATCCCGACATATCCACAACTTCGGAAATAACCCTTCCCAAATCGAAATCAACCCGCGACAGCCGCTTGTTCACAGACTTGCTTTCCAAACTGGAAATTTTGACGAACATTTCCGTAATTCCAATATTGTCGAATGCAAATCCGCTGAAGAACAACGGGCCTGTCGTCGTGGAATCGTCAAGCGGCAGCTCCAGCGTCATGTCAGGATTCGTATTGTCAATGTTGATGAGGCTGGAATACAGCGCCTCGATGCCGTACTTGTCGAAAATCTTGAAGAAGATGACATGCGTTCCGTCTGGAATCGCCTTGGTATCGAACGTGTACGTCCAGTCTTCCGCTCCAACCGTATCGTTGTAGGAATTTCCGCAGTCCAAGGAAATCATAACTTTGTCGATGCCGTTCAAATCGGAGGAAATTCCTTTGATTGTTACTTCGCCTTTGACAGTCGTGTCTATCGACGGGAAGACGACCGCGCCCTTCGGCTCTTCCGTAGATACGCGGAATTTCCGCTCGGAAACCGGCCCTTGAACGCCGTTGATGTCGACCGAATACATATAAATCGTATGCTCGTTGTCCGTCATCGTAGAGAACGGCACGTCGATGGCAAAGCTCGTTCCCATTTCCGGCAGTTCGATATACGCGCCACGGTCAATCCGATAATATATCGTAGACGGTCCGTCGTCATCATACACAACGCCGGAAATCGTGAAATCCCGCGTGATGACTTCATCGTCCTGAGGAAGATGGATTTCTGTAATCGGCAGATCCGATTCACTGTCAATCAGGAACTGCCACGATTCCAGCACCGTCTTGTTTCCCGCGCTGTCTGAAAATTCAAACGACATACTGTCGTCAATCGGCATATCCTTTGTACCGACATGCGTTATGACAAATGAATCTTCCGTCTCAAGCTGCCCGCGCTTTGACGCGGCTTTTGTTCCCGGCGGTCCGACATAATATACACCCGCAACATTGCCTTCATCCAGAACGCGGAACGCAATCATATTGTCGCCGTTCACAACGGCATCATCCTCCGGCATGATGACCTGCACTTCAGGAGGAACCGAATCTTTCTGCACCGCCGTCCGCGCATACGCAACATTTCCGGCAGTGTCGAAAACGCGGACATCAATCTGTATCAAGCCGTCTTCTTTCTCAGAAACATTCTCAACTATATTGAACGTTCCTCCGATATTTCCGCGTGTGAACGAAAAATCGAGAGGCTTCCACGTTTCTCCTCCGTCAAGGGAGTACTCGCCGGACCTTATGCCGGACGGATCTGCGACGGTTCCCGCAAGCCGGAACTGCTTGCGCATCCATTTGCCCAGCGCCGGGGAGGCAATCACAACTTCCGGCGCCCCGGAATCGACAATGATGTTGAGCGGCGCGGACGTGTACGCAATTCCATTTGAATCACGGACGCGCAGCGCTACGTCGGGATACGAACCTTCGCTTGTCGCCGTAACAACGACGTTGTTTCCGTCAATGCTCGTGGAAAATGCCATTGAAGAAGAAGTCAGCTCGGCGGAAGCGACATCCATCACATTCGCGTAAAAATTAAGCGTGTCGCCGACCGCCATGATGTAGCTGGACGCATCTTCATTAAAGAATACGTCGTCGCCTTCCTGAAAATAAATTGCGCGGCTGTCATCTATCCGGGCATCGGAAGGACGCACAACGGAAACAAAGCCGACCAATTCCATCGTCTGCTTGCCCGCCTTTATCGTCAGCGCGACTTTTGTCATTCTGGCAGGAATTCCCGAAAGCGGAATTTCCGCTATATACCGTGTGGAGCCGTCAGCCGGCTTGGCAGGCTTTACGGAACCTCTTTTGATCTCACTTCCGCCTGGAACGGCTTCGCCAGAAATTTCATACGACACTGAAGAAACGGAAACGTCCGAATCGATATGGGCGACAATCTTTCCAGCGCCGTCCGCAGGAATCACAATCGGCATGCCGCTCATATACCGCGCGTCGTTCACCATCGCAAAATGCGCGTCCAGCTTCGGAATAACTTCATTGACCAGCTTGTATTTTGAAGTGTACAGCCGCTCCTTGCCGTTGAGGCGCACCGATGTTTCCGCCATCACATTGTTGTTGCCGTCGGAAAGCGTCTTGCGCTCGATTGTTCCGAACGGACCGGTCGCATTCCCTTGATACGCAACCGCATAATACACGTTTTCGCCAACCGCCCATGCAAACAGCGGAGCGTTCGGCAGGATCGGCTTCATCCCCTCGGCGGGAACAGGAAGCGCCGGAATGTTCCTCACGCATACCGCCGCCGCGCCTTTGTTTCCGCCGGCACTTTCCGCAACGACTTCTACAATGTACACGCCGTATCCCATCTTGTACGCATCAACAGGAATGCTGAATTCTCTGACCGCGCCAAGCTCCACAAACGACGACTCCGCCACCGGCGCCAACGCAGTCAAAACGCCGTCCGTCATTTCCGCCCGCGCTGAAAAAATACGGTACCGCACCGAGGCAATTCCAGACTGGCAGTCCGCCGTGCCGCGAACCTCCACCGTGCCAATCTCGCCGTCTATGACGGAACCAACGGCCTTCGCCTCCATATACACAGCCGGCACAATGGTGTCGTTCTTGAACGTTACCGGCCGGGAATCAAACCGCAGCCCTTGATCCGTTGTAACGCGGACGACGACCGGCTGGGAAATTCCGACTGCATTTCCCGGCACGAGGACGATTTGATTTCCGCGCAGTTCGGCAGAAGCAAACGGCGTGCTTGGAACAAGCTCGACGCTCGACGCCGTTCCGCCGATAAAATACCCGCTCGCCGGAAATTCAGTGCTGTTTACGATAATTCCATCCGCATTGATGGAACTGTCCTCAAAAACAACGCGGGGTGTCGTTGAGGAGACGACCGACGTGTTCGTAACATACAGAATTTTCTTGCATTCAACAGAACGGCCGGCGGTGTCCGTCGCGACAATTACAATCCGGACAACGCCGCGCGCCATATTGTCATCTATCGGAATATCAACCGCAACGGAAGCGGCGCCGCCCGCCTCATAGTCCTTTGAAATCGTTCCGTCCTTGCAGAAGATGTCATAATGCACCGAACTCAGCCCCAGCGCGCAGGATGCCTTCGTCTGGAACGAATATCCCGCCTCCGGATGAACTTCAACGCCGTCAACAAAAGGAATCGCTTCCTTCCCCTTGATGAGGTTCGGAGCGCTGAATTCCGGCGGCGCGCCGCGGGCGGCAAAATGCACAACTGCCGGATTGCCTTCCACGCCGTTCCTGTCGACTGCGACAACTGAAATCGTATGCTTTCCCGGCGACAGTTCGGAACCATGCGCGACATCCGCAAAAAAGACGCCCAGCGTCTCCTGTTCCTGCCATTCGCCATCATCAAGCTTGAACTTGATTGAAGCCACGCCGTCGTCATCCGTCGCGATGCCGCGAACGAACAGCGTGTCCTCCGTTTCCACAAACGTTTCTTCGGTAGGCTCGGAAACCACCACCGTCGGCAAGTCGTCCGCCTGGTTCATCAAAATCGCCTGCGATTGGGAGACAACGTTGCCCGACAAATCTTCCGCAGTGATCGTAAATTTCCGTGAAGAATCTTTGGAGCCGATTGTGTCGAACACAATCCCCCAATATGGATTCCCCGGAACAAGCTCGAAGTCGCCGGACTCCTTTCCGAATTTCCATGAAACCCGCTTTATTCCGACCGTATCTTTTGCCAATCCAAAGACGGCGACCTTTCCATTCTGCACATCGTCTTCTGCGGGAAAGAGGATTTTGACTTCCGGGCTTGTATTGTCTACGAAATAAAGGAAGGAATAAATGCCGACGGAACCTGTAACGTCCGTCGCCTTGAACCACAGCACCTGCGGGCCGTCCTCAAATTTCTTTGTGTCCACCGTAACAGTAAAATTCTTGGAATAGCCGTCCTTCGACTTCAAGAACTTCACGTCGTGCGTCGTCTCCCAACTGTCGATGGAATAGACAAGGCTGTCGATTCCGTTTCCGTCCGCAACCACGCCGGAAAACTTCACCGTGCCGGACACAAGCGTTCCCATTCCATGGCTGTCCACGCCTGTAACTGGAGAACGCCTGTCCAGCTGCCACGTTACCGTCACCGGAATGCTCGCCAGCCCGTTGATGTCATAGCCGGTCGCCTTGATGGTGTGCGGGCCTTCCGTCAGATCGTTCGTGTCAAGGTAATACGACCAGCCTTCCGTTCCCGACGCGCGGATCGGCTCGCCGCCGTCAAGCACCAGCTCGACATAGGAAACCGCGTCGTCGTCAACGCACGTTCCAACGATGTTCAAGTTGCCGAAGACGCGCATATTCGGCAGCGGATTCGTGATGCCGCAGAGCGGCAGGTCGGACTTCGGATCGACATACAGGTTGAAAGGGCCTTCGACAAATTTATTTCCGCCTAAATCAGTTGCAGTAACAAGGATGTTGTATTTTCCAGATTTTTTGCCCGTCAGATCAAAGGATTCCTGCCAGCTTTCCAAATTATCTACATTTTTACTTTCAATATCTTTCGCACCATGCGCAAACGCAGCAGAACTGACGGCAAGACACGCGGCCGCCAACGCAAACAACTTTTTCAGACACTCCATAGACACACCATCTCCTTCAGTTAACTTCAAAAATATTTTACGCCCAAAACAAAAATCTGGCAAATTTCTAGTATATTTTACGGCACAAATATTTTATAACTTGAATTTCACGCCCGACCGGCGCACAATACATGATAAGGTACGTTCCGCCCGAAAATGCGGCAACGCGGCGCGGCAATACAATTACGGAGGTTTTTAATGGACGGCGCAGAAGATGACGGAAGAATCAAGGCGGACGGCGGACTGCCGGAACAGACAGCGGCGCTGCAAGCGCTGTACGACGCAGGCGGCAGCATCGTATTTTTCGGCGGCGCGGGCGTCTCCACGGAAAGCGGCATCCCGGACTTCCGAAGCAAGGACGGACTGTACAACCAAAAGTGGAAGTTTCCGCCGGAAGTCATCCTCAGCCGCAGCTTCTTCAACGTAGCTCCCGCAGAATTCTACCGCTTCTACCGCGAAAAGCTCATCGTGCGCGGAGTCAAGCCGAACGCCGCGCACATCGCGCTGGAGCGCATGGAAGCAGCCGGAACGCTGTCCGCCGTCGTGACGCAGAACATCGACGGACTGCACCAAGCCGCGGGCAGCAAGACCGTCTACGAACTGCATGGAAGCACGCTCCGCAACTTCTGCATGGAATGCGGCGCCCGCTACAGCATCAACTTCATCGCAAAAAGCGCCGGCGCACCGAACGGCATCCCCATCTGCAAAAAATGCGGCGGAATCGTCAAGCCGGACGTCGTCTTGTACGAAGAAAGCCTCGACGGCGCGTGCATGGACGGCGCAATCCGGGCAATCTCCCGCGCAGATATGCTGATTATCGGCGGAACCTCGCTGACCGTCTATCCTGCGGCCGGACTTATAGACTATTTCCGCGGCGACCGGCTCGTCCTCATCAACAAGACCGCCACCCCGACCGACAGCCGCGCGACGCTCGCAATCCACGACAGCATCGGCGCAGTCCTCGGCGCGCTGACCATCTGACACCGTTCTGACACGAAAGAAATGTATTTTTTCCGCCTTCCAATCAGGGCGTTCCGGCATCGTGCTGGCGCACGCTGCCGTCGGGTGCTTGCCTTTACTCCTCGGCCGCTGCGCG
>CAMWPF010000002.1 GCA_947176045.1 uncultured Treponema sp.
CAGCTGGTCCATAAAGTGCAGCGGCCCGCCCAAAAACGCGACGTGTCCGCGGATCGGCTTGCCGCAGGCAAGCCCCGAAATCGTCTGGCTCACGACCGCCTGATAAATCGAAGCGGCGATGTCCTCGCGGCGCGCGCCCTCGTTGATGAGCGGCTGCACGTCAGTCTTCGCGAACACGCCGCACCGCGCCGCAATCGGGTAGATTGTCTCCGCGCTTTTGGCAAGCGTGTTCAGGCCGTCCGCGTCGGTTTCCAAAAGCGCCGCCATCTGGTCGATGAACGCGCCGGTTCCGCCCGCGCACGTTCCGTTCATGCGCTGCTCCACGCCGCCGCTGAAATACGTAATCTTCGCGTCCTCGCCGCCAAGCTCGATCACAACGTCCGTCTGCGGAATCAGCTTCTTGACCGCGGTGGTCGCCGCAATCACTTCCTGGATGAACGGGATGGAAAGCCACTGCGACACGGAAAGTCCGCCGGAGCCTGTTACCTTCACGCTGACCGGCTGGGCGCTTCCGGCCGGAAGCCGCCGCTCCAATTCGTCGAACGCCTGCGAAACGACGGAAATAATCGTGCTGCGGATATCCGCGCGGTGCCGCTGATAGTCGCTGTATATGATGGCGTCGTCGTCGTCCAGGACCGCAATTTTCACCGTCGTCGAACCGACGTCTATTCCAATTCTTATGGGAAGCACCTTTTCCGATGCTGTATGTTCTGTTGAATCCATTTTTCAATTGTACTGGTATCTTTTATTTTTTTCAATGAATATCTTGAATCGGACGCGCGGCTGAAGATTGCACAAACCGTCCATCTTGGGTATCCTAAATGAAGAAATCCACACTTCCATAAAAAGAGACGACTGTGACGCAATCGACGGAAAAAAAATCGCTCGTGAAATCCGGGCTGCTGCTTTCACTGATGACATTCCTCTCCCGCATCATGGGACTGCTCCGCGAAATGACGAAGGCCGCGTTCCTCGGAACAAGCGCCTACGCGGACGCGTTCGGCATCGCCTTTATGATTCCGAACCTGTTCCGGCGGCTGTTCGCGGAAAACAGCATTTCAGTCGCGTTCATCCCCACGTTCCGCGGCTATCTTGAGGACGACAGGGACGCCGGAACGCACGCCGCCATCCAGCTGTTCATCTCATCGACGCTGACGCTCGTCTCCTTCCTGACCGCAATCGTCACCGTGCTGGGAATCCTCGCGGCGCCGCTCATCGTTCCGATTTTCTACGGGCGCGGCGCGGACGCGGACATCCTTGCCGAAACGGCGTTTCTGACGCGGATTATGTTTCCGTACCTGTTCGTGATTTCCGCGGCGGCGTTCCTGCAAGGCATCCTGAACGGCTGCAACAGCTTCGCGCCGTCGGGATTCACGCCCGTGCTGTTCAACGGAATCGTCGTCGCCGTAACGTACTTCCTGACGCCGCAGCTGCCGAACCCGGAACACCTTCCGCAGGAAGCGCTGGCGGCGCGTGCCATGGCGTTCGGCGTGCTGACCGGCGGCTGCTTCCAGGCGCTGTTCCAGTGGCCGTTCGTGCGGAAGACCGGCTGGAAGACGACGCTCACCGGACTTCGGAACGCCTTCACAAATCCGGGAACGCGGAAGGTCGTGGCGCTCATCGTTCCGACCATCATCGGAATGGCGGCGTACCAGCTCAACGACTTGGTTTCGACGGCGATTGCCGGAAAGACGGGAACGGGAACAGTCAGCAGCCTGCAATACTCCCTGCGACTTCAGGAGCTGATCCTCGGCATCTTCGCCGTTTCCATCGGAACGGTGATCCTGCCGGATCTGTCGGGGCTGGCGAAAAACCAGAAATGGCGCGAATTCAACGAAATGCTCGTACAGGCAATCAAAATCATCGCGCTCATCACGATTCCCGTTACGTTCTATTCGCTGGTTTCCGGCCGCGAGCTGATTTCGCTCGTGTACAAGACGAAGAATTTCGACGACAGATCTGTCGCGCTGACGCTCAGCGTCTTCCGCTTCCATATCGCCGGACTGTTCTTCATCGCCGCGAACCGCGTCATCTCTCCGGCGTTCTACGCGCAGGGCAACACCAAGCTGCCGACGCTCGCGGGCATCATCTGCTTCGGCGCGAACATCGCGCTCGCATTCCTGCTGTCCTTCCCGATGAAGGGAAACGGCATCGCGCTCGCCCTGACGCTCGCCAGCTTCGTCAATACAGCCTGCCTGTTCCTGTTCATGCGGAAAATGCCGTCGATGGACATGCGCGGCATCGCGAAAAAAATGCTCGGCTGCGTCGTGCGCACCACCTGCTTTTCCATCATCGCCGCGGCGCCCGCGTTCTTTGTGCGGCAGCTCCTCGTGCGCGCCGCCGCCGGACGCGGACGGCTCCTTGCATACGGAATCCCGGTGCTTGGAACCGCAGCCGTATTCGCCGCCGTCGGCATCGCGCTGCTCGTCCTGTTCCGCGACGAGACCGCGGCCGCGGTCTCAGCAAAGCTGCGCGGAAAATTCCGGCGGAAGGCGTAGGAACGAACAGACCGCCGGAGCCAGCCGTAGGCCGGCATGACGCCGCCGCGCGGGACGACAATCATTCCGGCACGGAGAACGATTCTCCTGCAATCCACAAAATCCGATTCCGCACCACGTCCTTGACAAAATCAAAATCCTCATCAAATGAATCAAGCGGCGGACTGCCGACCGGGTTTGGATGCGCGCCCCACCGCAGCGCGTCCAATTCAGCGGCGGACGAAATTGCGCCGCGGATCGCATCCGCCCGTGCGCACGCCGCATCTGCGTCCAGCCGGGCGGCATATTTGGAAACCGCGTCGTTGAATTCCGGCGTCTTGAACAGTGCGCCAAAATATATCGTGTTTCTGTCGATGAAATCCGTGTCATTGCGGCCCGCCGCCCAGTCGAAATCCCAAACCGGCCCAGCCTTTAGCAGATGCGCCGTGTTGTCGAACAAAACATAGCAGGATTTCGGATGTCCCAATTCGCCGTTGCGCATGACTTCATTGACCACGTAAAACTGCGCGAACGAATCCACGTCGATATGCCGGATATCAGCAGCGTCGCCGTACAGCTCGCCTTCAATCTGCGCAATCCATTGTTCGATGTCTTTCAGCCTCTCGTCCGTCATTGAATCGTCGTTCTTGATGTTGTACGGCAGCCCCTTCTTTTCCGACTTGAATTTCCACGCTTCGTCAAAATATGTGTCCAATTCCATCAAATAATCATCGTCCTCGTCGATGGCGACGCGGTTTTCGTCCGCCTTGATCGCCTCGCCGAGCCAGTACAATCCAAGAAATTCACCGTTCAAGACGAGCTGCACATACTCGCCGCCGACCGTCCAGTCCATTCCAAGCTGTCGGCTCAGGCAGAACGCCATCTCATTCTTTATGAATGAATTGTCCAAATAGTTCGCAATCAGAACCCACCGCTTGTGCTTGGGCATTCCAAGCATTTCCCGCTTTTTGCCGAGCTTGAGCGCATACGGCTTCTTCTTCTGATTCCACGTCGAATTGCCGCGGCCGCGGATGAACGTTTCGACTGTTTCACAATTCCAATCGGCGTCGTCCGCCCCTGCAATGCTGATTGTTCCCGGAATCCAATCCTCCTTGTTCAAAATGGGAACATCATTCGTATCAACCGTTACAACAGGAAGTCCCGAACCGACTGTCCGGCAGATTACAGCGGCATCCGAATCAACGGATTTTCTGCCGCCGCTGGAAACGAGCGTCGCCGTGCAATAATACTCCGCCAAAACATAGTCGTTCCGTTCCAGCGATGAAAACGGAAGCGAAACTTCGCACCAGCTCCCAAATTCAACGGCGGACGCATCAGACGCGAACACTTCCGAAAATTCCGCCTCATTCGGATTTTTTCGGAACCATCGATAGGAAAGCTCTCCGGAGCAGTCGACGAAGACAGTCGCCTTCAGCAGATAATCGTCCGCATACATCGGAATTTCCGCGCCTTCCGGCTGCGACCAGAACGCAAAAACCGGCTTCATGACCGCCACCCTGAACGAGGCGGCAAAATCACCATACACAACGCGGACATCATGGGTTCCCGCCTCCGTCAGAACCGCCCCATCAGGCGGCTCCACGCTGTACGAATCCCGTTCCAGTTCACGACATGTTCCGTCTGCCTGCACATAGACGACGGAAAGCCCTTTCAAATCCAGCGCGTCCTCCACAAAATACTGCACCTTTTCGGGCGGCGATTCAACGCGGAGCGTTTCCGCATACACTGTCTCCGAAACGACTGTCTCGACAACTTCTGCCTCCTGCCTGCATCCAGCCGCAACTCCGGCGGCAAACAGCAGCAACGCCGAGTCCGCTAAAAAAATCAATGTGCTACGCGCTTTTTTCACCACGCCCCCTTGCCATAAAAGGCATTTATCAAAACAAAGATTCCATACAATACATTTTTAACAGAATAACTTCCATATGGTCCAGTTTTTAAAAAATAAATTTCTTTTATGGTGTAATGACAGTGCATGGGCTTTTCGGAAAATTTTCGTGACGAACTTGAATATCAGGGAATCCAGCTGAAGGAATTTTCCAGACGTTCTGGAATCAGTTTGAACACATTGAACAAGTACAACTCCGGCTCAAGCGTCGTGCCGAACATCGAGACGGCAAAAAGAATTGCAGACACGCTTCATGTCTCGCTGGACTTTCTTGTTTCCGGGAGGCTGTGCGGCATTGAATCCCAGAATCCGAAAATCCAGGAAATTGCCAGAATGCTTCGGAAGCTTTCTCCAACGGAACTGGACGCAATTCAGGCAGTCGTCTCGGCCATTGCACAAAAGCACGGGGAAACGCACAAACCGCCGGCATGACGCCGCCGCGCGGCTTAGATGCGCCGGTTGAACGCCGCGACCAGCTTCCTTTCAAGCGCGGCAAGCCCGCCGCAGTTCCAGACGCGGACCATCGGAATCCCGGTGGCGGCGTACGCGGAAAAAAGCCCGGACTGCGCGCGGAACCGCGCCACAACCTGCCCGAAGCGCAGATTGTCCCGGCGAAGAGCGCGCGCCAGACGCACAACCGCCGGCGCGTCCACAAAGATGATGCGCCCGCAGCGCTCCATAAGGGCGGGCGTCTTGTACAGAACCGCCGCGTTCAAAATGACGCCGGCGCAGCCCGCAGAAATCCGCGCCGCAATCTCCGCTTCCGCGCGGCGCACGACGGCGGGATAAACCAACGCCTCCTGCCGCGCAAGCAGTTCCGGCCGCGGAAAAACCAGCCGTCCCAGCGCGCGCCTGTCCAAGCGCCCGTCCGCACCGACAAGCCGAATGCCGGAAGCGGCGGCGTCCGCAGAAAACGCCGACAGAATGTCCGCCTCGATTTCCTGAACCGCGCCGTGGACAAGCTCGTCCGCGTCCAGCGCGGCAAAGCCGTACTTTTCCAGAATCGCGGAGGCGGCGTTCTTCCCTGCCGCCATCGGCCCGGTTACGCAGAGAACCGGCGGAAGCGGCGCGCCGCCGGCAGCTTCCAGCGGAATGTTCCAGCGCGCGCTCAATGGAATTCACCCCAGTTCTTGCCGCATTCAATCGAAACGCGGAGCGGCACGCGCAGCGCCACGGCATTTTCCATCTTTTCGCGCACAATGCGGACGGTCTCGCCGATTGCCTGCTCGTCATCCGGACATTCCAGAATCAGCTCGTCGTGCACCTGCACGAGCAGCCGGGCGCCGTCCGGACCTCCGCGGAGCGCGGCGTCAACGTCCAGCATCGCCTTCTTCACAATGTCGGCGGCGCTTCCCTGAACCGGCGTATTCACCGCTACGCGCTCCGCTCCCGCGCGCTCGATCTTGTTGCGGCTGTTAATGCTCAAAATGGCGCGCCGCCTCCCGAAAATCGTCTCGACAAATCCGTCCCGCTCCGCCTTCCGCACCGTTTCGTCCATGAAATTCCGCACCGAAGCATACGTCTTGAAATAGTTTTCGATGAATTCCGCCGCCTGCGGCCGGGAAATGCCCAAACCGCCGGCAAGCCGGAAGGAACTCATGCCGTAGATGACGCCGAAATTGATGGTCTTCGCCGTGCGCCGCATCTCCGGCGTCACCGCCTCCGGCTCCACTCCGAAAATCAGCGCGGCGGTCGCCCGGTGGATGTCCGTTCCTGACTGGAAGGCGGCGCACATCGTTCCGTCGCCGGACAGATGCGCGAGCACCACCAGCTCAATCTGCGAATAATCCGCAGAAATCAGCACCGTCCCCGGCGCCGCCGTAAACGCACTTCGGATCCGGCGCCCTGCCTCGTTGCGCACCGGAATGTTCTGCAAATTCGGATCGCGGCAGGAAAGCCGCCCGGTCGCCGTTCCCGTCTGGATGAAGTCCGTGTGAATGCGCCCGGCAGCATCGCAGAGCAGCGGAAGCGTCTCCACATACGTCGATTGCAGCTTGGAAAGCTCGCGGTAGTCCAGAATCATGCGTGGAACCGCATCGAACAGCGCCAGCTCCTCAAGCACGGATGTGTCCGTCGAATAGCCGCGCTTCGTCTTCTTGCCGGGCTTGAGCCCGCGTTCCGTAAAAAGCACTTCCTGCAGCTGCTTTGTCGAAGCGATGTTGAACGGATGCCCGACTTCGGCGTAAATTCCGTTCTGGGCGTCCTCTATGTTCCGAGTCAGCTCCTCGTTGTATTGGAGCAGCGTCTGCGCGTCCAGATGGATTCCGGCGATTTCCATTTCCGCAAGCACTGGAAGCAGCTTCATTTCGATGTCGGAAAAAAGTTCCGCCAGCCCGCGCTCCGCAAGCCGTTCCCGAAGGACAAGCCACAGCTGGAACGTAAAGTCCGCGTCCTCAGCGGCATACGGCGCCGCCTTTTCCAGCGGCACGTCGGCGAACGTCTGCTTCTTCCCGACAATTTCATCATATTCCGTTCCGGAAAGCCCCAGATAGGCCTCCGCCAGATGCTCCAGACTGTAGGCGTTCTTTCCCGTCCGGTCGGGCGACAGAAGCCACTCGGCAATCATCGTGTCGGCGAGCGTGCAGCGCGGACGCCCGCCGGAAAAGCTGATTCCGGCGGTGCGCAGCACCTTGTAGTCGAACTTTCCGTTGTGAAGGACGACCGTCACGGACGGCTCGTCGAACAGGCGCGCAATTTCACGCAGGGCGTCGGCAAGCGGCACAAAATCGCCCGCGTCAAACATATCGTTCGTAAAAATCGGAACGTAGACGGCGCTGCCCGCCGCGCAGCACAGGCTGAATCCGACCATGCGCGCGGAAAGCGTGTCCAATGAGTCCGTCTCGCAGTCAAAGGCGACCGTCCGCTCCGCCGAACGCAGGACGGCATCGACGAACTGCGAAAGCTCCCCGGCGCTGCGGACGGCGCGGTAGTCGCCGGAATTCTTGACAAGCGGCGCCCGCTGCGATTCGTCTGGAATTTCCGCGCCATCGCCGCCTTCTTCCGAAGGCGCCGCCTCCGTTCCGCCGCTGTCGGACAGCGCCTCGCCTGAGCCGCCGCCAGACGAAACGGCAAGTTCGACATACTGCTTCGCGACCGACGGAACGCCGAATTTTTTAAGCAGCTCCGCGGCGGCGGCGCAGTCCAGCACGACCGGCTCCCCGAACACCGCCCCATCTATTTCAGGGCAGGGAACATCCGCGCACAGCCGGACAAGCTGTTGGGAAAAATACGCGCTTTCCCTGCCGTCCGCCAGCTTCTTCTGCACGGCGCCCTTGATGTCGCCGATGTGCGCGTAAATGCCGTCCAGCGTTCCATATTCGGCAAGCAGCTTCGCGGATGTTTTGACGCCGACGCCTTTGACGCCTGGAATATTGTCCGACGTGTCGCCGAAAAGCGCGAGCAGGTCCAGCAGCTGCGACGGCATGACGCCCCACTCCGCCTTCACACCGTCAACGCCCGTAACCTTCCAGACATCGGCATGATCCGGCTTGAGAATCTGCGTCGAATCCGTAACAAGCTGCATCAAATCCTTGTCGCCCGAAAGAATCCTGCACGTCCGCCCGGCCGCCTCGCATTTTTTCGCGGCCGTAGCAATCACATCGTCCGCCTCGTAGCCCTCGCACTGAAGCACAGGAATTCCCAGCGCGCGCAGGACATCCTCAATCCACGGAATCTGCTCGTGCAGATCCTCCGGCGTCTTGTTGCGCGTCGCCTTGTATTCCGCATACAATTTGTGCCGGAACGTCGCACTTTTTGAATCCATCGCAGCGGCAATATGCAGCGGCTTGTAGTGCTTTAAAATCGAATGCAAATTCCGAAAAAATCCGAACAGCGCGGACACATTCTGTCCCGCCTGATTTGTCAGCGGACGTGAAACGAACGCAAAATAACAGCGGTAAATCAGCCCGTACGAATCCAAAATATAGAATGTATTTTCGTCAAAATCAGCCATGCCGCCATTCTACACGGATTTTTCTGAAGGGGGAAGGCTTCCCGCCGCCAATCAACATACCTCGACGCAAGCGTCGAGGTATGAAACCCTCCGCACGAATAAAAAAGGCGGCCTTCCGGCCGCCCGACTGCAAGCGCTGCGCTTATTTTTCAATAACCGCGATGATGTCCGCCATCTTGAGGACCAAGTGATCCTCCCCGTCAATCTTCACCTGCGTGCCGGCATATTTGTCATACATGATGTGATCGCCGACGCTCACAGTGATTTTCTCCTCGTCCGTTCCCGGACCGACGGCGACAACCATCGCTGTCTGCGTCTTTTCCTGCGCCGCATCAGGAATGATGATGCCGGACGCCGTCTTTGTCTCCGCCTTGTCGTTTTTTACGAGAACCCTGTCTGCCAACGGTTTGAGTTTCATGTATATGCTCCTCTTATTTGATTGTTTTGCTATTAAATATATGAAGAAAACGCAGTCCTCGTCAATAAAAAACGGAAAATTCTACAAAATCTGCGGTTAAAACAGCCGGACGCGGCGCACTTCCGCCAAAAAGCGGGGCAAAAGAACGCATTTTTCCGCCAGCTGCAACAGGCTGGGGAAAAATGTCCCGCTCGCTTCCGGCGCGCAGTTCAAAAATCGCACGAACATCCGAAGGAACGCGCACCAGCCGCAATCCAATGCCATTTTCAACATTTCAAATCACTGCATTGCAAGGAATTGCATCGCGCGCGCCATCCGCATCGAAATACATGACAGATTTTAAAATGATTGGCACAGAATTTGCATAACTATTTGTATCTGACTGAAACAAGGAGAATGAAGATGACAGGTGACGAAAGCGTTTTAGCGATGTATCTGAAAGACATCAACAAGGTTCCATTGCTTTCACGGGAAGAAGAAATTGAACTTGCCAAAAAGGCAGCCGGCGGCGACAAGGCCGCAAAAGATAAAATTGCACGGGCGAACCTCCGCTTTGTCGTGAACGTTGCAAAAAAATACCAGAACCACGGACTTGATCTGACTGATTTGATCGGGGAAGGAAACATCGGACTGCTGACTGCCATCGAACGCTTCGACGTCGGCAAGGGCTACCATTTCATCTCATACGCCGTCTGGTGGATCCGGCAGGCGATTTTGAAGGCCATCTGCGAAAAGAGCCGCTCCATCCGGCTGCCCTTGAACCGCGCCAACGAGCTTGTTCAAATCGAACACGCCCGCAAGATCGTCGCCGGAAACAAGACGGAGGAGCAGGAATTTGAAGAAGTCGCCGCCATGCTCAACATGGACGCACGGCATGTCCGCGAAATGGTCACTATTTCCCGCGAAATGGTTTCTTTGGACGCAGTCGTCCACACGTCCGAACACGACCACACGACTATGGGCGACTTTATCGAAGACACCGCTTCCGCGCAGCCGGATTCCGGCGTCATGCAGGAGGCCATGAAGAACGACCTCAACGAAGTGCTCGACACATTGAAGCCGAACGAGGCGCGCGTCCTGCGCCTCCGCTACGGCATCGGCCGGGAAAAGCCGATGTCGCTCAAAGAAGTCGGAGACGTCTGCAACCTGACGAAGGAGCGAATCCGCCAGATTGAAAAGCACGCGATTGTCAGGATGCGCCATCCGACGCGGCTGCGCCGCCTTGAAGCGTATTCTGCATAAACTGGAAGGCGTCGGCGCGCGCCTGCACGAGGATGTCATGGTCGCGCACGATGTCTGCAATTCCCAGCGTCAAGTTTCCCGCCTGAAGGGTTCCGGCAATTTCGCCGGGCCCTCTCAATTTTAAATCCTGATCGGCAATCAAAAATCCGTCCGTACTCTGCCGCAACACCTTCATCCGCTCGATTCCTGCCTGCGTGATGTTCCTGCTGTATATCAAAAAGCAGAACGCCTGCCCGCCGCCGCGACCGACGCGTCCGCGCAGCTGGTGGAGCTGCGCCAGTCCGAAGCGGTCGGCCTGCTCGATAACGATGCACGTCGCGTTCGGAACGTCCACGCCGACTTCGATGACCGTCGTCGCGGCAAGCACGTGGATCTTCCCGCTGCGGAAATCAGAAAGGATGCGGATCTGCTCCTCCTCGTCGATTTTTGAATGGAGCAGCGCGCATTTGAATTCCGGGTACACTTCCGTGGAAAGCGTCTGGAACATCTCTTCGGCGGACTTGAGCCGCGCCGCGGAGCCGCCGTTCCGAAATTCCGCGCCATCGTCCGTGGCGCCGCCTGCCGCCCCGCCTGCGTCCGAAAATTCGGAACTGATTGCAGGATATACGAAATACGCCTGCCGCCCTTCCAGCAGCTGCTTCCGAACGGCGCTGTAGGCGTTCCGCTCGTTTCCCTCGCAGACAAGGTACGTCTGGACAGGCTTGCGGCCGGGCGGCATCGTCTTGATGGACGACACGTCCAAGTCGCCGAACACAGTCAGCGCCAGCGTCTGCGGAATCGGCGTGGCGCTCATCATCAGAAGGTGCGGCTCCAGCGTAACGCCGCCGTCCGATTCCAGCTGGCGCCCCTTGCTGATGATCGTCTGCCGCTGCACGACGCCGAACCGATGCTGCTCGTCGATGACGACAAGCTGCAAGTCCTTGTATACAACCTGCGCGGAAAACAGCGCGTGCGTTCCGATTATGATGTCGATTTCGCCGGACTTCAGCGCCTTCAGAAGCTGCATCCTGCCCGCCGCCTTGACGTTGCCCGTCAGGAACGCGACGGTAACGCCCAGCGGCTCAAGCAGCCGCGCGGCGGACTCAGCGTGCTGCCGCGCCAGAATTTCCGTCGGCGCCATGAACGCGCACTGCCCCTTCCAGCTGATTGCGCGGAGGCAGGCGAAGAACGCGACGAGCGTCTTGCCGGAGCCGACGTCGCCTTGCAGCAGCCGCGCCATCGTGAACGGCGTCTTTCCGGCATTCCCGTTCAGGAGGGAATTCCGCTCCGTATAGCCGCGGTCGATCTCCGCGTTCATTTCCGAAACGACCTTCCGCTGATCCGGCGTCAGCGGAAAGCCGAGCCGCCCGTACAGCTGCCGCTGCAACGGCGACAGCGCCTCCGCAAACGCCGCCTCCTGCGCGTCCTCCAGCACATCCGGCTGCGCGGCGGCATCTTCCGCGGCGGCGTCCGCAACGCTCAAATCGGCGGCGGGAATGGCGCCCTTGTGCCTCCACGCGCGCTCCGCCATGACGCACTGGAACTGGAACAATTCCTCATAAATGAGCGTCCGGCGCGCCTCTTGAATTTCCTGCGGCGAATCCGGCTGGTGGATCAATTTAACCGCCGCCTGCTTGGACAGAAGCCCGCGCGCCCGGATGATTTTCTCAGGAAGCTCGTCCTCAATGCCGCGGACATACCGCGAAACCGCCGCCGCGACCGCCTTCCTGACATTCTTCTGGTTCAGCCCCTCGGTGAGCGCGTACACCGGCAGGATTCCGGCGTCCGGCAGCGGCATTCCGTCGAAGTCCTCGACCGCGCCCGAATCCGCAAGCTTCGTCACATCGAAAGACGTTGTCTGAATCTGCCCGTACTTGACCGAAAAACGCCCCGTTATGGCGACGATGGAACCGACCGGCAGCGAATTCTGGAGGAATTTCCGGTTGAAGGCGATGAGCGCGGCGGACGCCGTTCCGTCGGACACAATCAACTTCAGCGTCCGCATCTTTCCGTAGCCGAACCATTCGTGTGCCGTTACCTGCGCCACGGTATGCACGTTCGCCCGCTCGAACGCGTCGATGGGAACGCGCCTGCGGCGGTCTTCATAATCACGCGGATACCATTGCAGCAGCTCCGCGACGGTAAAGATGTTCAGCTTTGCGAACAGCTTCACCGTCGCAGGCCCCACGCCGGGCAGCGCGGAAACCGGCGATTTGATTTCGGCAAGCTTCATCAGAACGGAATCCGTATGAGCAGCGTCGTGATGATGGAAATCAAAATCCGCGCGCAGACGAGCAGCACCAAAATCGTAATGATTGAAACCAGCAGCGCGTTCCGATACGTGGGCGGCCTTCCGTTCGTCAGAAAGCTCGAAATGCGGAACACAATCGGTCCGAACGTGTTGTCAATCTGCGTCCAAATGGAATTGTAATAATTGCTCCGTCTGCTGAACAGGAACACGAAGAAGCGGATGATGAGCAGCAGGAGCAGGATTCCGGCGACCGACGAAAACGCCGACCAGATCATCGCAACCAGATAGGCGAGGATTTCCCCGAAATGGACGCGCCCTGTCCGCGCAATGTTGCCGAGGATGGACGAAAGGACGGTCAGCAGCCCGATGGAAAGCACCGGCGAAAAGTCCAGTCCGCCGATATGGAGCGGCAGCCGCCGGAACAAGTTGAGGTACGGATCGCAGGCTGCGGACAAGAATCTGCCGAAGCCGCTGTAGTTCAGGCTTGGCAGCCAGCTGAGGATGATGCGCAAGAAGCAGAGCAGCGTATACATCGATACGATGCCGGCGCTGAGCTGGAAAAACATCTGGATGACGTTCATGGTTTGATTCCTCCGAATACATCAATGAGCCGGAAACAGCGGAGCGGCGCAGACAGACGCATCATGCCGTCCACACGTCCTTTACAAGCGGAAATTCCGAAATTTCGGAAATCGTTTCTTTGTCGGATTGCACCATGAGCATGGATGCCGCCTTGACGATATACGAACCACTTTCTGTATCTATATGAAAATATACATGGCATGAGCCGTTTTTGCCAAACAAAAAATCCTTCAATTTGAAAATTTCCGATTCGGAATACAGCTGGCGGTCCAACTCGATATGAACTTCCTGAATGGAGCGCGCCTTCAGTCCGTCCGGATCTTCCATGCTGTCAACGAGGAGGGACGGCGGCTCGCGGCTTCCGTCCACCTTTCCCTTGAACGCGCAGATGGCGCCGTCCTGAATTTTCCCGCGCAGCTGCTCCCACGTCTTCGGGAAGAACGTCAGCTCAATCTGCCCGGAAAAATCCTGCAATTTGGCGAACGCCATTTCCTTCCCGGACTTCGTGATGATTGTGCGCAGCCCCATGACCATGCCGAGCGCCGTGTGGACGCGCCCCGAATTCCTGTTCCGCCACGAATCCTGCCCAGCCGCCGCCTTTTCAGCATCGGCCTCCTTCGCCATGCGCCCGATGTTCTGGGAATTCAGCGTGACGGAACTGGCGATGACTTTTTCGTAGCTGTCCAGCGGATGTCCGCTCACATAGCAGCCGATGATTTCCATTTCGTCGTTCAGCTTCGCCATCAGCGGAACGTCTTCGGAGTTCTCGAAGACGAAATCGGGATACACCTGCTCGTCCACATCGCCGAACAAGTCGCCCTGCCCGTTCTCCGTGCCCTCGCGCTTCATTTCGACATACGCAATCGCCTTCTCCATGTTCGCGGAAAGCGTCGGGCGGTTGACGCCGAATTTGTCGAAGGCGCCCGTCTTGATGAGGATTTCGACGGCCTTCTTTCCGACCTTCCGAAAGTCCGTCCGCTCCAAAAAGTCAAGGAATCCCGCATACGGCCCGTTCTCCGTCCGCTCGTCCACGATGGACTTTGCCGCCTCCTCGCCCATGCCCTTGAGTCCGCGCAGTCCGAATACGATGTGCCCGCCGATGACGTCGAAAACGGCGTCCGACGCGTTGATGTCCGGCGGATCGACAGGAATTCCCATGCGGCGCGCCTCCAGAATGTAGGCGGGCAGCCCGTCCGTCGAAGTCAGCTCGTTCGTCAGGTTCGCCGCCATGAATTCCGCCGGCTTGTGGCATTTGAGCCAGCCCGTCCGATAGGCGACGACGGTGTACGCGGCGGCGTGCGACTTGTTGAAGCCGTAGCCCGCGAACGGAACCATGATTTCAAAAATGTCGTCCGCATGCTTTTCCGTAAATCCGCTCTTGATGGCGCCCTCGATGAATTCCTTCTTCTTCGCCATCAGGACTTCCGGCTTCTTCTTTCCCATGGCGCGCCGCAGCATATCCGCGCCGCCCAGCGAAAATCCGGCAATCTTCTGCGCGACCTGCATGACCTGCTCCTGATACACCATGACGCCGTACGTCTCCTTGAGCAGGCTTTCAAGGCACGGGTCGGGATAGTGGACGGTTTCCGGCTTCCACTTGCCCTCGATGTACTGCGGAATGTAGTCCATCGGACCGGGGCGGTAGAGCGCGTTCAAGGCGACAAGCTCCTCGATGCGGCGCGGCTTCGCCTGCCGGAGGATCTTCTGCATTCCCGGACTTTCAAACTGGAAGATTGCGACCGTGTCGCCTCGGCAGAACAAGTCGAACGTCTCGCTATCCGTCTCGCTGATATCCTCGATGTGGAATTCCGGCTCGTCCGCCGCGCGGTGCTTGTTGATGATCTCCTCGGCGTAGCGGATGAGCGACAGCGTCTTGAGTCCGAGGTAGTCCATCTTGACAAGGCCGCACGGCTCGATGATGTCCATCGTGTACTGCACGCCGACTTCGCCCGTCTTCGGATCCTTGAAGATCGGCGCCCAGTCGGGAAGCGGCGTCAGGGAGATGACCATGCCGGACGCGTGGAGGCCCGTGTTCCGGTTGACGTTCTCAAGCTTGAAGGCAAGGTCGAACAGCCGCTTGTAGCGCGGATCGTCGCGGTATTGGATCAGCTGCCCGTTGTCGGGATGCTTTTCGTCCGGCGGTGTGAACGCGTCCTTGAGCTTCGCCTTCGGATTGTCCGGAATGCCCTTCTTGAGCATATTGACTTCGGGAAGCGGAACGTTGAGGACGCGCCCGACGTCCGCGATGACCGCCTTTGCCTTGAGCGTTCCGAACGTAACGATATGCCCGACCTGCGGCTCTCCGTACAAGTCGCGCGTGTGCTGGATGATGTCCTGCCGGAAGTCGTAGTCCATGTCCACGTCGAAGTCCGGCATGGAGACCCGCTCAGGATTCAGGAAGCGCTCGAAGATCAAGTCGAACCGGAACGGATCGATGTCCGTGATTGTCATCGCATACGCGACGAGCGAACCCGCCCCGGAGCCGCGCCCCGGCCCGATCGGAATCTTGTTCCGCTTCGCCCAGTTGATGAATTCCCAGACGACGAGGAAGTAGCCGGAAAATCCCATCTTGAAGATGATTTCCAGCTCGTACATCGCGCGGTCCACGATTTCCTTCGTAACATCCTTGTAGCGCGCGCGAAGCCCCGTTTCGACGAGGTGCAGGACGTAGGAATCCTGCGTCGGGAACTGGGACGGAATGGCGAATTTCGGGAGGCAGTCCTTCAGCTCCTGCGTCTTGTACTGGTGGATCGTAAGGTCGCACATGCGGGCGATTTTCAGCGTGTTTGAAAGCAGCTCGGGATGTTCCGGGAAGAGCCGCGCCATCTCCTGCTCGCTCTTCATGTACCATTCCGTGCGCCCGTCGCCCATCGTCTGGTGCGGCTCGTCGAGCAGCTTCTTGAAGCCGATGCAGCGCAGGACGTCCTGCGCCTCGGCGTCCTCCTTGAAGCAGTAGTGGATGTCGTTCGTGACGACCATCGGAATGTTCATTTTTTCCGCGAGGGCGATGAGCTTTTTGGCGACCGCCTTCTGGTCGGGAATTCCATGATCTTGCAGCTCGATGTAATAATGATCCGGCCCGAACAGCTCGGAATACCGGCGGACAAGCTCCTCCGCGGCGGCGTCATCGCCGTGCAGGAGCATCTGAGGAAGCTGCCCCTGGATGCAGGCGGAAAGGCAGATCAGTCCGCTGTGCCGCTCCTTGAGCATTTCAAAATCGATGCGCGGCTTGCCGTAGTACAATCCTTCCGTGTAGGCGCGGCTGGAAAGCCAGCACATATTGCGGTAGCCTTCCTGATTTTCGCACAGCAGGATCAGATGGTAGTACTTTCCGCCGTACTTCGTGCGCTCCTGAACCGTATGGTCGCCTTCCGCAACATAAAATTCCTCGCCGACAATCGGATTGATGCCGTTCGCGTGGCAGATGTGCTCGAAATTGAGCGCGCCGAACATATTTCCGTGGTCGGTGAGGGCGAGCGCCGGCATATTGAGCTGCTTGGCGCGGGCGATGAGCGTGTCGATTTTCGACGCGCCGTCCAAAATCGAATAGTCCGAATGGACGTGCAGGTGGACGAAATTGGAAGCCGGCGTCCCTTCCGGCGCGCCGGGAAAAACATGAATGTCTGCCATACAGACGATTTTACTTCAAAAGCGGATTATTCACAACACGGAAGCGCCGGACGGACGCGCCGCGCGCTACGGGCGGTATTCCGGCGGCGCGTCCGCGGCAAGCGCAAGGGACGCCAGATCGTCGAGGTACTGGGCTTCGGCGGCTGACTGCGGCGTCGTCCCGGAAGTGCGCAGGGACTTCCGCTGCCCGTCCTGCTTCTTCCGCCGCTCCGCCGCAAGCGCGCGCGCCGCCATCAGAATTTCCGCCGCCTCCCGCGCGCGGACGTGGATCGCCTGCGCCACGGCGGCCTCCTCCGCGCCCGCCAGCCCTTCCATCGTCGAAAACGCCTTCATAAGCTCCCGCGCGCGCTTCTCCCCGACGCCGGGCAGCTCCGTGAACAGGCTGGCCGTATTTTCCTTGGTGCGCAGGCGCTGGTTCCGGCTGGTCGCAAACCGGTGCGTCTCGTCGCGGACGCGCTGCAGCAGGCGCAGGGCGTCGCTCCGCTTCGGCAGGCGGACCGGCTCGCTGCATCCGGGGCGGAATATTTCCTCGTCCCGCTTGGCAAGCCCCGCGACAGGAATGTCAAGCCCCAGCGCCTTCAGGACGCCTTCCACGGCGTTGACCTGCCCGATGCCGCCGTCGATGAGAATCAAGTCGGGAAGCTCCGCCTGCTCGTTGAGGAGGCGCGTATAGCGTCGGCCCGCCGCCTCCCGCATCGACTGGAAGTCGTCGATGATTCCGTCCGTCGTCCGAAGCCGGAAGTACCGGTAGTTCTTCTTGTCGGGATTTCCGTTGTAGAAGCTGATGAGGCTCGCGACCGGGAATTTTCCGCCGATGTGCGCGATGTCGAATCCTTCAATCCGCACCGGCAGGCGTCCCAGATGCAGGATTTCCTTGAGCTCCTGCAACGCCGGAATGTCGCCGCGCTCGCGCATCCTGCGGATGATGTCCTCCTTCGCGTTTTCAAACGCCATGTTCATCGCCGCCTTGTGCCGCGGCGCGTTTTCCATCGCATCGGAAACGAGCGCGACGTCCGCCTCCATGCCGAACGCTTCGGAAATCCACTGCCGCAGGTAGTCAAGCCCGACCTGCGTCGGAACGTAGATGTGCGGCGGAATTTCCTCCGGCGCCGTGTAGTACGCGTTCATGAATTCGCCGGTCAGATCATCGTCATCGTTGAGGCTCGTCACGCGGTAGTTGTCGCGCCCGAGCATCTTTCCGCCGCGGATTTTCAGCACGGTGAAGCTGACCAGCTCGCCCTCGCGGTGATGGGCAATGTAGTCGCGGTCCTCATTGTCAAAGCTTTCAACCACGTTCTGGTTCTGCATGACCATGAGCGCGCGCAGGCCGTCGCGCAGCCGAGCCGCCTTTTCGAAATTGAGCGCCGCGGCAGCAGCCTTCATTTCCGCCGTAAGCTTGCGGACGGTTTCATCGCCTTTTCCCTCAAGAAGCTCCGCGATTTCTCCGAAGAATTCAGTGTAGGACTTTCCGGTGATTTTTCCGCAGCACGGCGCCCTGCACTGCCCCAGATGGTAGTACAGGCACGGCGACTCCCGCCTGCGGAACACCTTGCAGTGGCGCAGCGGATAGATGCGGTACAGCGTGTCGATGAACGAATCGAGCGCCCCGGCGTCCGGATACGGCCCGAAGTACAGGGAGCCGTCGTGGACGACGCTGCGCGTCTTGAAGAGGCGCGGAAACTCCTCCTTCGTAATGCGCAGGACGGGATACGACTTTCCGTCCTTCAAGTTGATGTTGTAGCGCGGCGTGTATTTTTTGATGAGGTTGTTTTCCAGCAGGAACGCTTCGTATTCGTTCGCTGTTGTGATATATTCAATGGAATGTGCATGGGAAACCAAAAGGCGCGTCTTGATGTCCTTGCTTCCCGAAAAGTACGAGGTCAGCCGGTTCTTCAAGTTCTTGGCTTTCCCGACATAAATGACGTCGCTTTGGGAATTTCTCCAGAGATAGACGCCGCTGGACGATGGAGCTTTCAATGCGGTCTGATGCAACCTTTCACGGACGGAATCACTGTTGGACATTATGAACACCAAAAACCAGTATATCAGAAAATCGATTTTTATGCTCTCCCTCATCCTGCTGGCAGGCCCGCTCTGCGCCGAAACATACGAATTGGG
The DNA here is from genome assembly GCA_947176045.1 of uncultured Treponema sp. Taxonomy (GTDB): domain Bacteria; phylum Spirochaetota; class Spirochaetia; order Treponematales; family Treponemataceae; genus Treponema_D. Next base: position 18,559 of record CAMWPF010000002.1, read on the forward strand.
CGGCAGGACCGGCTGGGCGGACGTCCCGACCCGCAACGGCATCACGACAGGAAGGGGGCGGTTCGGCTATGAAAGCCTGGAACTGGACACGAATTCCGCCGTCCGCACGGAATTCACTGATATGCTGCTTACATTCGAGGACAATTCCGCTTCCGACCTCGCCGGAAAATACACCGTCGTCAAGAACAACACGTTCATCTCAAAAAAAGCGGGAATCGGCAAGGGCGCGGCGCTCAGCCGGAACAAGGACGGCGGACTGGTGCTTTCCGGCGACAGGACGAGCTTCTTCAGCAGCGAAGGGCCGGCCGGCTCCTTCCTGATCGACTTCTGGATCTGCCCGTCCGTCGTGGAAAACGGCGAAATCCTGCTCAAATGGCGCTCCTCCCGCAACATCGGCGGCGCAGTCGTCTACCAGCTGATCACGCTTTCCTTTTATCAGAACAGGCTGCTCTGCCTGTTCTCGAACATCTTCGACGGCTGGACGAAGGACGACGGCGACGTCCGGCTGCTCGGCCGGGAAAAGCTGGTTCCGCGGCGCTGGACGCACCACACCATCGCGTTTCAAGAAGATACGGGAACGCTGGAGTACCGGCTCGACGGAAAGCTTGAAGACATCATGTTCATCACATCGACGGAGCATGAAGGCGGCGCCATCTATCCGGCGGTCATGGGCGTTCCGGCGGACGTCGAACTGTGTCCGTCGTATTCAGGATTGCTGGACGATTTCCGCATCATGCGCAGCTTTTCCGACGTCAGCGCGTTCGCCGTAGAGGAGAACGACGCTGCAATCAATCCGCATCTCTACAAGCCGTCCGGCGGACGGTTCGAGTCAATTCCAATCCTTACGAAGGCCGGCTCCCGCATGAATTTTGTTTCCGCGGAAATGAACATGCCTCCGCAGACGATGGTGCAGCTGTACGTGCGCGCAGGCGACAACTACTTCAACTGGAACGAAAGCAGCCCAGAATGGATTCCGGTGGAAAGCGGCAGGCCGATTGAAAATCTGTCCGGCCTCTATTTTCAAGTCGCCGCAGACTTGTTTCCGGACGGCGCAGGCACAGTCACGCCGTCCGTCACGCGGATTACGCTCGACTACACCGTCCTGCCGGAGCCGCTTCCGCCGTTCAAGGTGTCCGCGGAACCCGGGGACGGATTCGTAACGCTTTCATGGAGTCCGTCCGTCGACGACAACGTGGGCGGCTACTACATTTACTACGGCACGCGCTCCGGCGAATATCTGGGCAGAACCGCGGCGGAAGGACTGTCGCCGGTCAACGCCGGAAACGCGACGACGTACCGCATTTCCGGATTGGACAACGGAACCATTTACTATTTCGCAGTTTCCGCATGGTCGAGCATCGACAGCCGCGTCAGCGGGCCGCTGTCAAAAGAAGTGTACGCGCGGCCGTCCGTGCAGCCGCGCCGCTGAATACAACGCATCCTTGAAACGAGGTTTTCAACGTATGGAAGAAAAAGAACTTGTTTTGAAACGCGCAAAAAATGCCGTCATTTCCAGAGACTTTCCGCTCGCGGCGCGGCTGTATTCCTCGCTTTTGGACGAGGAGCCGCAGAATCAGGAGCTGCTCGCCGCCATGGGGAACCTGTACATCAAGGCCGGCGAAGATGAAAAGGCGCTTCCCTTTTTTGAAAAAATCCTTGCCGCCGCGCCGGGCAACGTGGACGCCATGAACCGCGCCGGAGGAATCTTCCGGCGGCTCAAGCGCTACGACGATGCCGTCCGCATCTTGAACCACGCGCTGCAATTCAAAAAGAATTCTGCGGAAATCAACTACACCCTCGGCTTCACATACAAGTCCATGGGCAGAATCAGCGACGCGACCGGCTGCTTCGAGCAGGTTGTCGCACAGAATCCCCGCGACGTCCTCGCATACAACCACCTCGGCGCCATCTACGCGCAGCAGAAGGAATATGGAAAAAGCATCGCGGCATACAAGCGCGGCCTTCAGGCGGATCCGAACCATCCGATCCTTCAATACAATCTTGCCAAAAGCTGCGAGGCAGTCCATGACGATTCCGGAGCGCTCGCCGCATACGAAACGGCGCTCCGCGCAAAGCCGGGCTGGACGGACGCGCTCGCCGCGTATACGGAGCTGCTCCTGCGGCTTTCCCGCACCAAGACTGCCATGGAAACCGTCCAGAACGGAATCGCGCTTTCGCCGGACGACGCCCACCTCCATGCGCTCCGCGGAACAATCCTGCTTGCGCAGGACGACTATTCCGCAGCCATAGCCGCGCTGGAACAAGCGGCGGCGCTTGCGCCGGATGATGCCGCCGTCTTCCTGCTGCTCGCCGATGCATACGAAAAATCCGGATCGGTGGAAAAGGCAGCGGACGCAGTCCGTTCCGCCGGACGAAAGTCAGAAGGCGATCCGGCGGCGCATCTGGCAGCGCAAAAGCGGGCCGTTGAAATCGCACTGTCTGCAAAGGCGTTCGACGACGCGTCCCGCCGCCTCAAACGCCTCGCCGCCGCCTCAAAGCGCAACGCAGAACTGCTCGCGCTCGGCGGGCAATACTACATCTGCAAGCAGAACGACGGCAATGTCCAGATTTGCCGCGAGAAAATCAAAAAAATCCGTCCGTCATACACGGACTTCCTCTACAAATGGGCGGAACGGTACCTTCAGCGCGGAGATGCGGCGGAAGCCGGCGCCACGTGCGACGAATTCCTTTCGCTGCATCCAGAATCCGTTCCGGCGCTGCTGCTCCGCGGAAAAATCAGCCTGTCGCTCGGCGACAGTGCGGCGGCGCAGACGGCGTTCTCAAAAATCCTCGCCATCGACCCCTGCAATGCCGCGGCGGCACGGCTCATGGCGGAACTGGAAGCGGCGCAGCAGGCCGGAGAACGCCCGCAGGCAGCAGTCCAGACGGAATGCGCGGAAAATCCGCCGGAACCGCCGGCGCCGGAACTGGAAGCCGAACCCGCCGCCGCACCGGAAGCAGAAACAGAACGCGAGGACGCGCCAAAAGCCGAATCCGACGATGATGCCGGCAGTCAAGAGGATCCGCTCCTCGCCATTTTGGACGACGATGAGCAGGACATATTCGATTTGGACGACACCATGACGCCAGAAGGCAGCGACGACTCGGACTTGGAAAAATCGCTTCTGGCAGACGAACTGGAGCCGGAATCAGAAGCGCCCTTGGAGGCCGGACTCGCCGACGGATCAAAAGCCGAATCCGCCGACAACGCCGCGCCCGAAGACAGCGCACCGGACAATGCCGGCGCGCCGTCAGAGCAGCCGTCCGCCGAACAATCCGCGCCGCCGGGCGTCCCTCCGCACATCCAGGCGGGCAGCCAGCCGCAGCCTGTAATGCAGCCCGGCCTTTCCGGCTACGAAGCGGGAAAGCTTGCCGCCACCATGGAGCGGGCGGCGCAGCAGATGCAGCAGGCCGCGCAATCTGCGGAAAAGGCATGGAAGGCGGCGCAATTGTCCGAAGACGCAATCCAAGAACGGATGAACAAGCTGGCAGAGGACGCAGCGAGGACAGCCGCCGAAACAGCCGGACAAGAATGGAACGGCTCCGCGCGCAACCATGCGGAATCCGGCGGCGCGGAACCAGCCGAATCCAACGAATCAGCCGGCAATGCCGCGCATACGCCCGACGACGCCCAGGCGCGCTACAACGACCTGCTCGCGCATGTCTCCCAAGCGCTGCCAATCATCAGCAGAACGCTTGAAAATCCGGACGCCGCCCAAAAATTCGACCGCGAAATCACGCTTTTCAAAAAACTGAACGCGCTCGGCGACACGCTTCCAGAAGAGCAGCGCGCGCAGTTCAAGACCGGACGGATGCGCCTCCTGCTCGACTATTTGATCGCGCGGCTTTCCGGCAAGCCGGGGCTGCTCAAAACGTCCCATTCGCTGCGCAAGTCAGGCGTTCTGGATGATTTTGCAGGCGAAAACACGCCCGAATCAGAAAACCTGACAGGACGCGCGCTGCTCGACAAGGTGCTCGCCGACATGGAGGCGCTCGCCAAAGGGCTTGAGGACAAGGAGCTTTCCCAAGCGCTCATCAATTCCGCGAAAACCATCAGCGGCAGGCTGGACTAGCCGCGCTTCCGGCTCGCCCCGTCCTTCTGCCGGACGCCTTCATTCCTCTGGTCATTTTTTTGAATCGCCAGTATAGTGGAGGCATACAACTACAGGCGGAGAACCAATGACGGAACTTTCACGGGACGAACTCAAAAAACGGTACGCGGCGCGGCGCGCAAAGGTCGCGGCATATTTGAAGGAGCATGGCGTAGGAGCCGCTGTCTTCATAGACAGCGAGGAACGCCGGGAGCCGGCGCTGCGCTACTTCACCGGACATCCGAGCGATGCCGCGCTCATCATCTTCGATGACGGCGCGTCCGTCCTGATTCCGTGGGATGAAATCCTTGCGAAAAGCCAGGCGTCCTGCGGCAAGCTGATTCCGTACGCGCGCTACCGGAACAACGCGGTGGCGGCGGTGCAGGCGAACCTCAACGCGGCATCGCGCATTGAAAACCGCCGGGCGGAGCTGCCGCCGTCCACACCGTACCTCCAGTTCCTCAAATTCGTGGACGCCGTGCCCGGCTGGGACATGAAGATAACGGAAGAAGGCGTCCATGCATACGCCGTCCGCCTGCGGGCGGTCAAGGACGAATACGAAATCGCGTGCCTCAAGGAAGCGGCGCGCATCGGAGACTTGATCATCGACAGAATTGAGGCGGAAATCGGCAGCATCAAGACAGAAATAGACGTCGCGCTGCTGATTGAGCGGGAATGCCGCGCGCATGGCTGCGAGCGCACCGGCTTCGACACGCTCGCCGCAGGCCCTGAACGCAGCTGGGCGATCCACTGCTTCCCGAACTATACGGCGGGCGCGTGGCCCGGCGGCGGGCTTTCCATCCTCGACTTCGGCGTCGTCTGCAACGGATACACCAGCGACACGACGCTGACAGTCGCGAAGGGGCCGCTTTCCGACGGGCAGGAACAGCTGCTGGCCCTCGTCCAGAAGGCCGCCGACGAATGCCTGCCGCTGTACCGCAAGGGCGTGCCGCTCCGAACCGCCGCTGAAAAAGCCGACGCAGTCTTCGCCGCCGCAAAGCGCAAGATGCCGCACACGCTCGGACACGGCATCGGGCTGGAAGTCCACGAATATCCGCGCGTCAGCGCGGCGATGCCGGAATCGGCCGTTTTCGAGGCGGGCATGGTCGTAACGCTGGAGCCGGGGCTGTACGACGAGGCGCTCGGCGGCTGCCGCTTGGAAAACGACGTGCTCATTACGGAAGCCGGCAGCGAAGTCATCTCGCATTCGCGGATCATCCGCATATAATCTGAATCTGGGGGAAAGGCGCCTACGCCGGATGGAAGCGGTGCGCAGCAGTCTGCCGGCCCTGCCGGCAGACCGAGCGACAGCGGAGCCGCGGACAGCCGGAACACGGCCGGAAGCGTTCCGTCCAAAAAAGCAGGACGCCCGTCCTTATATAACGCCGTCCGGGTCGAATTCAACCGCATCGCCGCCGAAATCCTGCTCCAGCTGCGCTTGAAGCTCCGGCGAAATGACGTTCTGGATCGCGGAGCTGTCGATTTCCTGCCTGACTTCTTCGGAATCGTCGCTCGTTGTCTTGAACTGCTCCAGAACGTTCTCCAAATCGGTCATATTCTTGTAGCTTTCCTTGCTCAAAGTTCCGACATCCGTCATGCGCTTGACGATGTCCTCGGTTCCCGTCTGAATTTCCTGAATGTCGGCGACCGCTTCGTTGAACAGCAGGCTGATGGACGTGATTTCGGACGCCACCGTCTCCTGATGCTCCGCAAGGTTCGTGCAATAGCCGTGGATTTTCGCCGCGGAAGACGCCGTGATGTCCGTCTTGTGGGTAACCTGCCGCGTCTGGTTGTCAAGCGCCTCGATGCCTTTGGTGATTTCATCGAACGAATCAATGACTTCGCGGGAGCGCGTGCTGACTCTGGAAAACGCGCCCGACGCCGCGCGGCTGGATTCGTTCGCCTCCGTCACCTTCGCGATGACTTTTGTAATCGCCTCGTTGATTTTGAGCGCGTTGTCCGCGGTTTCTTCGGCGAGCTTGCGGATTTCCTCCGCAACGACGGCGAATCCCTTGCCGTACTCGCCCGCATGCGCCGACTCAATCGCAGCGTTCATTGAAAGCAGGTTGGTCTGTTCTGCAACCGCGTTGATGATGGTGATGACTTCGCCGATTTCATCAAGCTGAGACATGACGTTCTCCAGAACCATCGTCGTCGCGTTGATCTTCTCATCGCCGTCGGCGACAAGCGAACGCATTTCTTCGGCGCTCCGGGAGCGGGCTTCGGCGCTTTCGCGGATTTTGATGAGCGTGCCGGACATCGCGGAAATCGCCGCGGAGCTTTCGTCAATCGCCGCCGTGTTTTCCGTGTTGTCTTCGACAAGCGTCTTGATATGGCTGTTGATTTCATCGACCGCCACCACGGCGCGCGCCACAGAATCATTGATCTGCTCGAACTCCCGCGTGATGGACTTGATGCTTCCGTTGATCTGGGTCGTCGCCGCCGTCGTACTGATGGCGGAATCGTTGATGGAATAGCCGGAGGAAATCGCCCGGGCGGCGGTCTTTTTGACGATGATGAAGAAGTCGTTGATTTCGCTGACCATGCCGTTCATGTTGTTCATGAGCGCCTGCATCTCGTTGCTGCCGTGGGGCGTGATTTCAGTCGTGAAGTCCTTTCTGGCAAGCGCGGACGAGAAGTCGCGGACGTCCCGGATATCGATCGTAATCTTCGACGTGCTGTGCAGGATGAAGATGAACAGGATCGCGCAGAAAACCAGGCTGAGCAGAATCAGCGCGCCGTTGAAATAAAGGCTGTACCGCGCGACCAGATTCAAAAGCATCTCGTTGACGTCCGCCATGACGAGCGCCAGCGCCGTCTCCTCCTTCATGATGTCGCGCATCTGCGTGTGTATCAGCAGCTGCTGGCTGTAGACGTCCTGTATCTCCTCCGAATCAGGATAATTTTCCGCCGCCGCCTGAATTCCGTTGCGGCGCACAAAGTCGGCGATTTCCTGCGGCAGCTGGACGTCCTGCATATTCTTGTACTGCGCGTTGAACGGATTGATTTTCGAGACGACCCGCGTCCAGACAGACAGCGCTTCCGTAATCTTGCCGGAAAGCCCGTCGGAAAAAAAGCGGCAGACAGGATCGTCCTCCAGCTCATGGAATTTCTTGTTCAGCGTGACGATTTTCGACTTCCAGTTGTCGTGAATCGCATCCGGCTCGATCGCCCATGAAACCGTCGTGTTCAGATAATTCGTGATGTCCGCAAGCCCCAGCTGCACGGACTGCTGGAGATACTGATAATCGCGCAGATTTTGAATGAAATTCACTCCGACGATTGTACAAAATATAAGGACCGCCATCTGCAGCGCTGCGACTGCGGCAATAATCGAAAATTTTCTGTTAAGTCTCATTTGTTCCGCCTCAATATCTATTCATTTTACCACACATTCCTTGATTTACAAGAAAATCCGCCATGAACGGCATTGAGGCGGCGCAAAAGGCATCAATACGCGCCCAGAATGGCTTCCAGCTTTTCCCTGCCGATAATCTTCATGAAGCTGGCAAGGCGCGGCCCCTGATCCTTTCCGATGAGCGCCTGGTACATCGCGCGGAACAGCGCCTTCGGCTGCAGCTCCAGCGCCGCAGCGACCGCATACACCTTCTGCCCCAGCTCCTTTTCGTCCAGCTCGTCCACAAACGGCAGGCATTCCGCGCGGACGCGCCGCACCGCCTCCCGCTCCTGTTCGGAAAGCTCCGCCGTTCCGCCGTCAGCGCGCAGCGCGAACCGAAATTCCTCCGGCGCGCATTCCTTCACCCAGAACCATGCGCACTCCGCGCGGCGGCGCAGGCAGTCCTGCTGCTCCGGCCTAACGCCGCCGAGCGACGCAATCACCTTGCCGATGTCGCCGGAATACGTCTGGAGCAGCGTCGTAAGCAGCCGGAACGTAATCTGGTACGGCATGACTTCCGGCATCCTGTTGTCAATCTGCGACAGGATGTAGATCCGCTTCTCCTTGTTGAACACTTCTTCGCTCTTCGCCTTGTCAACGCCCCAGACAATCCGCTCCGTAGCGTCGTAGTCCTCGTAGATTTTCAAGACGTCCAGATCGAAGCTGATGGCAAATTCCGTGTTCGGGCGGGTGCCGGCGAAGATGTAGCGGAGGACTTCCGGCTGGTAGACTTTGAGCGCGTCCGGCAGCGCGACGACATGGCCTTTGGAAGAGGACATCTTGCCCGGAATTCCTTTGAGGTTGACGAAGTCGTAGCGCATGGTGATCGGCGCGTCCCAGCCGTAGACTTTCTTCGAAACGAGCTTCGCCGTGTCATAGGAGCCGCCGGGAGAGATGTGGTCCTTTCCGCCCGGCTCGAAGACGACCTTCTCCTCGTTCCAGCGCATCGGCCAGTCGACGCGCCAGCCGAGCTTCGCGCCCTTGAACGTGCGGAGGTCGGCGGTTTCGCAGCAGCCGCACTCGCACCGGTACGTGATGTTCCAGCCGCCGTCATAGCCCGTGATTTCCGTCGTGTCGCGGCTGCACGCGCCGCAGAAAACGGAAACCGGCCAGTATTCGTCTCCGTCCTTCATCTTGTGCTGTTCGTCGCGGTATTCGTTGAGGCATTCCTTGATGAGGGCGCGGTTCTGCATGGCGGTTCGCATTCCTTCCGCATAACGGTTGGCGCGGTAGCGTTCCGCCTGATACAGAAATTCCGGATGAATGCCGACGCGCGGCAGCTCCTGCTCCACATCAACCTCATGATGGCGCGCGTAATTTTCGTTCCGTCCCGTCGTGTCGGGAACCATCGTAATCGGAAAGCGCAGATAGCGCTCAAGCGTCTCCGGCTCCGGCATATTTGCAGGAACCTTGCGGAAGACGTCGTAATCGTCCCACGAATAAATAAAGCGGACTGTCTTGCCGCGGTCGCGGAGCGCGCGGACGACCAAATCAACCGTGATGATTTCCCTGAAGTTGCCGATATGAACCGTTCCCGACGGCGTGATGCCGGAAGCGCAGGTGTACGACGGAAGGTCGCCCTTTTCGCGGATGATTTTCTCCGCCATCTGATCCGCCCAATGGCACAGCAGCGGATTCCTTTCGTTTTCATTGCTCATAATGCGACGATTATAATAGAAAGAATGCATTTTAGCAATGCGGCGCGGAACGGCGGCAAGTCCGCTCATTCAAAAAGCGGATAGCACTCGAAGCCCGCCGTTTTGAGCGACGCGGCGACAGAGCCGTCCGGCTTTTCCTCCATGACGACAAGAAAGTACGTCGTGCCGCTGGCGCGCGCCTCCCGGCTGATGGACGCGTCAAACCCCTTTTCCTTGAGCCGTGCCGCGAACGAGCGCGCGTTCGACTCTTCGCGGAACAATCCCAATTGCAGCTTCGCCGGCTTTTCTGCGGCGGCATCCGCACTGCTGGAAGCATCATGCGCAGGCGCATCCGGCAGGACAGCCTCCGGCGCGACGGAAACGCTTCGGTGCGGCACAAAATACCAGAACGGCGCGGGAAGAATCTGCGCCTTTCCGGAGACAATCGCCGCCTCCGCAGAAAGCGGAAACTCGCGTCTGAGCGCGTCCGCATATTCCGCAGAGCCGGAAAGGTACCACAGCGTCAGAAGCAGCGACGGCTTGACGGACTGCATGGACGGCATGTCCGCATAGGCGCGCAGCAGCACAGCTGGCTCCGCAACGTCCGCCTCCGTTTCCGCGCGGCACAAGGCAATCCACTGCTCGTACAGCTTGATGGACGCCTGAATCTCGGCACTCTTTGAATTGCGCACGGCGGAATTCAAATACTGCGCCGCCACATCGTATTCTCCGGCGTTCAAGGCGCAGCGCGTAGCGTCGATGACAAGCCGTTCGGCGGATTTCTTCACCATGCCTTCGGCGTCGCCCGCCGCAATGCCGGCCGCCGCCGCATACGATTTCCGGGCGTCGTCGTACAGCGCGAGCATCTCCTGCAACGAGCCGAGGAACGCGTACAGCGACCGTTTTTCCGAAAGCCCGGAAATCTGCGGAAGCGCGTCTTGAATGAACGAAACCGCCGCCTGCGGAGATTCCTTCGCAACCGCCTCATCGGCGACGGCGCGGGCGGTGCGCCCTTCGGCATCCGCCGCCCACACCGAAGAAGCAGATGAAGCAAAGGCAAAGGCGGCCGCGGCAAGGGCGGCGCGGAACGTCGGCAGCCTCATGCGTCCTGCTCCGCGGCGGAAGCTCCGTCCTTCTGCGCGCCGTCTGCCGGAACGCCGTCCTGCGCCGGATCCGCCTGCCGCGCGGAAGCAGCGCCCTTCGCAACGTCAGTTCCGTCCGTTCCAGAACCTTCCGGAGCCTTCCGGACGCGGAACGGATGCCGCTGCTTTTTCACCGCTTCCGCAGGAACCGCTCTACCGCCCCGCTCCTTCTTCCGCCGCGCGCGGAAAAGGAAGGCGAACGGCATCGTAAAGAGCGCGCCCGCGATAAATGAAATCAAAATCGTAATGAAAACCGGCGCGGCCTTGAATGTATGGAAGATGACGCTCACATCGCAGCGGTTGTCCAAATTGAACCCGACGAAAAACGCGATGACGACCAGCCCGACGATTGTTCCAATCAGCCTCAGAACCATAAAATCCTCCAGATTTCCGCAGTTTCGCCCCGCATTCAAACGGCGGGCGCACTATAGCTCGTATTACAAACTACTATAGTGAAAAACACGCGGAGTTTCCATTCCCCGGCGTGCAAAATGCGGCGCATTCCGCTTGTTATTATAAATAGAAACGCGTATAATAAGGGAAATGCCGGTTGCGGCGCAGCGCAAGCTGAATCATTTGACTTTCCAGAGGAGGTCCGCCATGAGCGAACAGAACATTCCCTACAAAATCTACTTGAACGAAGACGAAATGCCAAAGGACTGGTACAACGTCCGCGCCGACATGAAGAACAAGCCCGCGCCGCTTTTGAATCCGGGAACGCACCAGAAGCTGGAGTTCGACGACCTGCGCCCGGTGTTCTGCGACGAACTGATCCGGCAGGAACTCAACGAAACAGACCGTCTCATTCCGATTCCCAAGGAAATCCGCGAATTCTACAAGATGTTCCGCCCGTCGCCGCTCGTCCGCGCCTACTGCCTCGAAAAGAAGCTCGGCACCCCAGCGAAAATCTACTACAAATTCGAAGGGAACAACACGAGCGGAAGCCACAAGCTCAACTCCGCAATCGCGCAGGCGTATTACGCGAAGGCGCAGGGACTCAAGGGCGTTACGACGGAGACCGGCGCCGGACAGTGGGGAACCGCCCTTTCGATGGCGTGCGCGTACTTCGGACTTGACTGCAAGGTGTTCATGGTCAAATGCTCCTACGAGCAGAAGCCGTTCCGCCGCGAAGTCATGCGCACCTACGGCGCGGACGTTACGCCGTCTCCGTCCAGTACGACGGAAGTCGGACGGAAAATTCTCGCCGAATTTCCGGGAACGACGGGAAGCCTCGGCTGCGCGATTTCAGAAGCCGTCGAAGCGGCGACAAGCAGGGAAGGCTACCGCTACGTCCTCGGAAGCGTCCTTTCGCAGGTCCTCCTGCACCAGACAGTCATCGGACTTGAGACGAAGACCGCGATGGACAAGTATGGAATCGTCCCGGACGTCATCATCGGCTGCGCAGGCGGCGGCTCGAACCTCGGCGGCCTGATTTCGCCGTTCATGGGCGAAAAGCTCCGCGGCGAGCGCGACTACCGCTTCATCGCCGTCGAACCGGCGTCATGCCCCAGCTTCACGCGCGGCGTCTTCGCCTACGACTTCTGCGACACCGGCAAAGTCTGCCCGCTCGCAAAAATGTACACGCTCGGTTCAAGCTTCATCCCGTCAGCGTCGCACGCAGGCGGACTGCGCTACCACGGCATGAGCTCCATCCTGTCGCAGCTCTACCACGACGGACTGCTGGAAGCGCGTACGGCGGAGCAGACGGAAGTGTTCAAGGCGGCGGAATTCTTCGCCCGGACGGAGGGAATCCTCCCCGCGCCGGAAAGCAGCCACGCCATCAAGGCTGCAATCGACGAGGCCAAAAAATGCGCCGAAACCGGCGAGCCAAAGACCATCCTCTTCGGACTGACCGGCACCGGCTACTTCGACCTGAAGGCATACGAATCCTACAACGACGGCACGATGGGCGACTACATTCCCACCGACGAAGAACTCAAGAAAGGCATCGACGGAATCCCGCGCTTCCCCGGCAACGAATTCTAGGATTTCGGGCAAAGACGCAAAAAATGCCTCAGGAGGGGAAAGCAAACCTCGCCAGCGGAGCGACTCTCCCAGCCGCTCCGCACCTTCTGCCACTGTGTTCTCGTGCCTAGGAGTCGGCATGGACTGTTGGTACTTCAATATCTCCCACAGACGTACCGAACAGTCCGCTTAATTTCTTTCCTGTTGTTCCGTCGGCAAATGTGCCTTTGACATTTGAATCTTCCGGCTGACCTGCCTTAAAGGTGTAGGTAATGGTTCCGGTTATAGTACACATAGATTGCGTTTCCGTTCTGTGTCATAGAGGCTGCCGAAAAGCCCGGATAGTCATTTTTAATGTCGTCTATCGTGCTTCCTTCGGATACTTCTTTTTCTTCTGTATCAGCTTTTACCACCTCGTAATTTGCGGGTGAGGCCGGATTGTCCATGTCAGTGTATGAGGCCGGCAGTTTCTGTTGCAAATGGTAGACCGTGTATGTGCCGGTTTTTGTAATGCCGACAACATATTCTGGCACTGTTTGGGTTATTATCCTCGGCTCGGGACTGCATGCGGTGAACGCAACCAGTGCCGCCAGAAGCACGGCACATTTTATATGTTTCATAAAAATCCTCCGTACCTACAGTTTGCACGAGAAACTTGCCTTTGCAAGAACAGGCCAGCCGGCTTCAAGGTTTGCACCGATATGCTCGGTAAAATACCACGTTGCACCGACTGTTCCGCCGATGTAGAACGCCGTTTTGTCAAGCGAGGTGTCTGTGTCGGTAATGTAGCGGGCAGTTCTTCTGTCGCGGTGGCTGTACCGTGTGTGGAGCACGTTCATACGCACTCCCGGACGCACGCCCACATACAGGTCGAGCCGCTGTACAGGAAGATTGAAGTGCCAGTTGATTATTGCCGCCGCGACAATGTTGTTGTTGTACGAATGCAGGCGGCTTTCAAAGCCGAGATCCTTTCCCACGTCGGTTTCTTTTGAGCCGCTGTAGGAGGCCATAATACCGAATCCGAGCGGACACGGTCCCAGCTGCAGCGCGTACTCCGCGCTTATTCCCATAACAGGAATGTAGTACTGAATGTCGCCGAACGCGTCCATGTCAAAGCCCGCGCCGCCGCTTAGTATGATGTTGTTCGGCTTCACTGTTCCGCCGAACGTCGTAAAAATCTCTTTTACGCCGGGAGACGCGGCGGCAGCGTCTGCTTCCTGAGCAAAGGCCGCACACGAAAGTGCCGCCGCAAGAACCAGACAGAACCGCCGCATTGATGTTCCGTTTTTTTTCATTGTAGTTTCCTTATATAAAAAACTCTGACGCTGTTTTTCTGTGCATACAGAGTGCCAGAGGCTGCAAAATACGCGGCCAGAGGTTTTTGCAATGACCGCATACACAAGCAGGGAGGCTCAAGGCACGCCGAAGCCGCCGCTGCTTGTTCTTTTTGGCAGCCGGTAAAAAATACCTGATTAGTTAGACTCAGTTACCTCTACGGTCCATTTATTACTCTCTGCTTTCTTGTCGCCCCATGTTTTCACTACTTTGTACACATACGTTGTTGAGCCGGAGTCCGCAACAGAAACAGTATCTGTGTATGTCTTGCTGTAATCTTTCTTGCCTGTTCCCAAATTAGCATCAAGTTCTACCCATACAGCGTCATCGGAATTATATTCACTATTAGACCGATACAATGTGTACGAGTAGTCGGAAGAAGAATATTCATCTTCAACGGTGATTGATACCTTTTTATCTCCTTTTTCATCCGTAGCTGCAGCAGTGATTGACGGAACAGAAGGCTGAACGTCGATTTCAACCGCATCAGAAATCCATTCGCCTGCTTTTTTGTCTGCCTGTGCAGTTGTAACGAGCATATACACGTTTACATCTTTGTGTTTTTCTGTGGTAACAGTATAGCCGTTAGTATTATAGGTGGGGGCATCAACAAGCGGTTTTAACTGAGCCGTGAGGTTTTTGGCGTCTGCTTTGTCAAAGTCAGCCGCACATGGTGCTGTGCTGTCTGTAAGCGGTTTTTCAAGAATGTATACGCCTGTAACCGTAACATCGTCCGAAGAAGCAAGAGGAAGTGTAATTGTCCATTCGATGTCTTGTGTCAGATTGATGTAGTCAGTGTTTGCGTCAGCACCGCGGACGGTTGTGGTGCTTTGTGTGCTGACGAAAGCACTTACAGATGCAGTGTTAGAGGGGTTGCCACTGGTATTTTTGACAGGTGCAAACCGTGTGCCGTCTGTTACAACAAGCGTGTATGTGTAGTCGACAGTGTTGTCGGGAACAACATCTTCAACACGGAATGCGTTTTCGTTTGCTGCTGTTTCCGTTACGGCTCCGCTTACTGCCGTGTAGTCGTACTTTCCTTTTACAGAACGGTATACTTTGTAATATTCTGTCGGAACAGGAGTGTCGTCAGCGGTAAATTTTGCACCCTCAAAAGAGATGCTGACAGTCTTGCCGTCCGCAGTGTCTTTGTAAACGGCAGATATATTTGCATAGTAGTTGTAGGTGGTGGTGCCGCCCGATGTAGTGCTGCTGTTATAAACATTCAGGCTTTCTACCGTTACGCTTTCTTCTGAAACAACCTGCTCAGACGTGCCGAACAGCGAGTTTCCTGCATTGGCAACTACAACCGCCCTGTATACGCCCGGTGCGGTGATTGTTGTACTTTTTCCGATTGTTACGTCGTTTACCGCAGAAGTAACAGAACCGCTGACCGGAGTTTTTTCACCGATTGTCTCAAGTTCGTTGCCGCGTGTGTAGTAAATGTCGTATGAAAGATATGCTTTTACCGGCATTGTGATGCCGAGTTTGCTGCTTGCGTCACGTGCAATGCGTATGTTTGAGGCAGAGACAACATAGTCGGCATTTCCTTTCGGGGATTCTTTTGTGCCGTAGTTTTCATAAGCGTACAGCTCAAGGGATTTTGTATCTGCCGGCGGAAGAATTCCTTTCACCGTAACGCCGCCGCTCATCGCGTTCTCCGTGTTCACAGAACGTGAAGTAGAAGTAGAAGACTTGCTTTTTGCCTCAACATAGTATGTACGCTCAACGCCGTTCTTTATATTGCTTGTGTCAGAAGTCCGCAGCTCATTATAAGCAAAAGTCCAGCTGTCTATGCACACTCCGTTCTCATAGGCGTAGAGGACATAGCCGTTCGCACCTGCAACCGGCTTCCACGAGACAATGTTCATCCCCGGATATGCAGTTGCCTTTACCTCAGGAATTTCCAAGTACAATACAGTGTCGATGTGCGAATCATACGCCACATCGTCTGCACACGACACAAAAAACAGTGCTGCCAGAACCGCGGCAGCCGCCAAAAATGTTTTTTTCATAAAAACACTCCATTTTTGTCCATATATAAGGACTTTTTAATATATCTAAGGCTGCAACGCAAACTTTCGTGCGTTTCGCCGGTAT
>CAMWPF010000003.1 GCA_947176045.1 uncultured Treponema sp.
CGCCCGCTACATTGCCGCAAGGCTCTCCTCCACAAATTCAAGCCGCTTTGAAAGCTGCTCGATCGTCTTTTCAAGCCGCGATTTCTCGCGCTCCAACTTCTCCTTCGGCGAAACGTGCGCCGCCGCGGATTTCTGGCGCATCAGCTCGCGCACCGCGACAGGCCCTTTTCCGTCGAGAAACTCCTGCTCGACCGCCGCGCGCTCGTCCTTCTTGCGGACAGCGGCGACAATCTTCATGTTGTCAAAGCCGATCGCCGGATTGACGTCCGTCGCGGCAACCCTGCAAATGTCCTTCGCCGTGTTCCGCGGCATGCAGAGCACCCGGTCGATGTAGTCCTCATAGCGGATGTCCGCCGCCTCGCACAGCTCGTGCGCTTTGACGAGGAGCTTTCCGAACTCCTGCATGAGACGCCCGTTCGCCTCCAGATAGTCGCGGCGGATCTTTTCGGTCAGTTCGGCAAGCTCCGGCGAACGCTCCAGTCCGATGACGTAGTAGCCCTTCTCCTCCGCGACGGAAAGCAGCGCGTCGAAGCGCGCCCAGAACGCCTGATTGTGAACCTTGGAATTGTACGGCGCGGACGGATTTCCTGTCGTCCGAATCAGCTCCTCCGCGTTGAGGTGGTGCGCGTACTCATGGACGGCCGTGTACACAAGCTGGTTGTCTGTCTTGAAGTTCTTGTTGTGAAGGAGAATCTCATGCGTGTCCGGGGCATACAGTCCGTTGACGCGCTTGCTTTCCTTGCCCGTCTGCACAACCGTAAAATCAAGCTCCGTCGGAGCGATGTCGAGCAGAATTTCCTTAATCCGTGCGTTTTCCATAATTCAAAAACAGTATACCACAAATCGGGCGCGGCGGAGATTTTTTTTTCGATTAAAAAAGCGGCGCATTGCGGAAGGAATGCGCCGCGTACGGAAAAATGCAATCCCTCCTTGCTTAACGGGCCTCAACCTTCGCAGCAATCGCTGCCGGTTCGGATGATTCATCCACTGAAATCGTCAAAATATATGACTGCCCGGCCTCAAGACCAAAAATCACACCATTTCCAGCGCCATCGGAAGACAAGCGTGTATAATCTTCATCAACATACAGCGTTCCAATCCATGAAGGATTCCATACACTGTTTCCTGTGAGAATCTTGAAGTAGGAAGCATTGGAATTGTCTTCCGCCCCATGCCATGCACGCCAAGCATCATCATACGTGAATGCATACGACCACCCGCCGCTGCCATCGATTTTCATTTTCACGCCGTTTCCATCGCCTCCTGCGCCATCTGCAATTTCTCCTGCTAAATAATACTCATACGGAGCGGGTTCGTTATATTGTTTCAGCGTAAGGGATGCTGACAGCCGTTTTGTTCCCGCATCAATGATCTTTATCGTAATTGTATATACAGAATCCTTTGAAAGATGTACAAGCTGGACATCTTTTTGATTAAACATTCTTACCAAGCGAACAAGTTCCGTATCCGCTGTCGGCACGCCTTCCGAAAGGCCCGCGCCAGAAAAAGAAATCGGCTCGCTGTCCGGCGCCCCGCCAGTCCACAAAGAACCATATCCGCCCATATCATCATCAGGATGCTCTTGAATCGTAAATGAGCTGGAAGAAGAGGCCGCCGTGAAATCATACGTATACGTTGCATCATCGATTTTTTCCAACGGAGCCGCAATCCACCCGTTGACATCTCCTATAATTTTTGCGTTCTGAAAGAAATCCGCCTCTTCAACCAGTTCCAGCGAAACGCGTATCGGAATCCCGGATTCATCGCGTTCAAGCTGGACGGCGTAGCGCGCGCCGTAAACGAGGCCGGAAATCGTGCCGTCGTTGTCGTTCGGTGCAGCGCCGCAACGGTTCAACGCGATTGTTTTTCCCGGAGCAAGCACGTCCTCATCATTTGCAAAGCGAATTTCCCACTCATCCGTGGAAATTTTAAAGCCTTGATAGTCTGCATTTTTTGCGGTGAACTCGAACCTGTCATTCTCATCAAAACGATTTGAACGGTCAAACGTCTCCCATGACGACCAGTCGCTCATAAAAAACAAATCTTCGTCAAAAACAATTTTCTCAAGCCTTATACGGGCATTTCCGCTCGGCAAAATCTCACCAGCAAAACGATACAATCCGCTCGAAGAAACAGAAAGTTCAGCCCCTTTTGCATCGGTCGGATCATCGTTGAAAATCGTCGGCTTCAATTCCACAAAGTTACGGTCGGTTATAACCGCCGGGCCGCTGCCGTCGGCATCCTCATAATAGAACACGCACCAATATGCAGACTGTCTGCATATTGCCGGGGCTTCGGGTGACAGCGAAATATACCCATCCGTCAGCCGAACCCAGTCGTCTCCTTCCCGGAGTTCCGTAATATGCATTCCATCGTAATTTGCATAGAATGTGCCGTCCGCATCCAGCTTCTTCCACCACAATGCGTTCGCCGCTTGCAGATTTTTTTCAAAGAATTCATACTCAACGTCAGGATCGCCATAAAACAATCCGGCGGGCATATACAGCTCTCCGCCGCCGTCAGATTCATCAAATTCAATGCGCAGGACAGGAAGGCCGGCCTGCTCTACAAGCTCTCCCAAACGTATAGTCCCCTCCTCGATTTCATATATCTTCCGTATGGTTCCGTCAGGAAACGCTCCGCCGTTCGCATCCAGCGTGATGGTGATGGTCTTTGCCGTAACTTCCGCTTCATCTTCCGTCATTGTGATGGTGATTATGGCGCTTTTCTTTTCTGCTGATTTTCCGTCCTTCGTGTTCGTAACGACGACGTAATATGACTGTGTTTTTTCTACTTTTTCTATTTT
Source organism: uncultured Treponema sp. (assembly GCA_947176045.1). Taxonomy (GTDB): domain Bacteria; phylum Spirochaetota; class Spirochaetia; order Treponematales; family Treponemataceae; genus Treponema_D. The sequence continues at coordinate 2,807 of CAMWPF010000003.1, forward strand.
ATAGAACTTGCCTGCCGCACCGCTGATTTCAGCGCCTTCGGATTCTGCATCCGCGGCAGAATGCCATTGGTAGCCCAGCGTCCCGCCGTCCGGCGACTGCGCCTCAACAAACAGTACAATTGAACCGCCTTTTAAAACCGTCTTGCTTTCAGACTGCGACGTTATGACCGGCTCTTCAACAGAAGCATTACCCCCCCCCAGTGGTAGAATTTTCATTGTCCTGTCCGCCATCGGAACTGGTGTCCTGACAGCCAGAAAGCACCGTGCCCGAAACGAGCAGCATAGCAAGGGTGGCGCCGAAAACGGCTTTGATTCTTCTCAACATGAACGACCTCCTCTAAGTCCTGATTCTGCCGGAACGCACGTTGCCCGCACGCTCCGGCGATGAGTGGTAGAATTATATCACATAGACAAAAAGAAAACATTGCTTAAATACTGATTTTTCGTAGACAAAATAGCAAATTGCGCCCAATTCCTGCTATAATGGATTTATGGAAAAAGAACAGTTGCTGAAGCTGCAGAACGGCAGCGACATCCGCGGCGTCGCGCTCGAAGGCGTCGCAGGCGAAGGCGTCACCCTTACGGAAGAGGCCTGCATTCAAATCGGAGCCGGATTCGCCGCGTGGCTCGCCCAAAAGACGGGGCGTCCGCCGCAGTCGCTCGCGGTCGGAATCGGCAGGGACTCCCGGATTTCCGGCCCCGCGCTCGCCGCCGCCGTTGAGAAGGGCGTCGCGTCTTCAGGCGCGCGCATCGTCCGCTGCGGCATGGCGACGACGCCGGCACTGTTCATGTCAACAGTCTTTCCCGAAACGAATTTCGACGGCGCCGTCATGATTACGGCGAGCCACCTTCCGTTCAACAGGAACGGCGTAAAGCTGTTCGACAGGAACGGCGGCCTGGAGCACGAAGACATCGCGGACATTCTGGAGCGCGCCGCCGCATACGCGCCGGACGCAGCCGGAACCGCCGCGCCGCCCGCCGCAGGCTCGTTCGACTTGATTTCACGGTACGCCGAACATTTGAAGTCAGCCATCTGCGGCGCCCTCGGCGCAGATGCCGCGGAACAGCCGCTTTCCGGCCTCAAAATCGTCGTGGACGCCGGAAACGGCTCCGGCGGATTCTTTGCGGAAGCAGTCCTCGCGCCGCTGGGTGCGGACACGGCGGGAAGCCAGTTCCTGGAGCCAGACGGCTCGTTCCCGAACCACATTCCCAACCCGGAGAACAAGGCTGCGATGGAGTCCGTCCGCGGCGCGGTGCTTACAAACGCCGCCGACCTCGGACTCATCTTCGACACGGACGTAGACCGGATGTCCGCCGTCCTCGCCGACGGAAGCGAAGTCAACCGCGACGCCATCATCGCCATGATTGCGGCAATCCTCGCGCCGGAATGCCCGGGCGCCACCATCGTAACGGATTCTGTTACGTCCGACCGACTCACACGCTTCCTTGAACAGGAATTGGGGCTGCACCACCTGCGGTATATGCGCGGCTACAAGAACGTCATCAACAAGTGCATTGAATTGAACAAAAACGGAACGGTCTGCCCGCTCGCGATGGAGACGTCCGGCCACGGCGCGCTCAAGGACAACTATTATCTGGACGACGGCGCGTTCCTCGCCGTCAAGCTCGTCGTCGCCCTCGCGCAGACGCGGCGGAACGGCAGGACGATCGGCAGCCTCATTGAAAAGCTGCCGCCGCCCGTCGAAGAAGGCGAATACCGCCTCAAAATCAAAGGCGGCGGCTTCAAGGAATACGGCGCGGCGGTTTTGGAAGAATTCCGGCGGCGCGCGCACGGCAGGGGGCTGGAGCTGCCCGAATCATACGAAGGCGTGCGCATCTCGCTGAAGGACGGCGGAGCGCAGGGCTGGATATTGCTGCGGATGTCGCTCCACGACCCGGTGATGCCGATGAACATCGAAGGAGCGCGCCGCGGCGACCTCGCAAAGCTTGTGGAGCTCGCGAAGTCGCTCACCGCCGGATTCGACCGGCTGGACGCCAGCTGCCTGGACGGACAGCCCGCGTAAGACGGCTGGGGCAGCATCGCGCCGCCGCCCCAGCCGTCCGCCGTCATTTCAAATTGGAGGCGAGCTTGTCGATGTCGCCCTGCGTCAGGTAGCGGCCGTCCACGAAGTGCGCCGCGACCGCCTTCTGCAAGTCGGCGGCTTCTTCCGGCGGCATTCCGATCAGCTGCTCGAAGCTATACCGCAGCAGGCGGTAGTCGCGGAATTCATTGATTCCCATGTCGTTCGACTTTTGGTAGTCCGACTTGATGTCCTCCCATGGCGCGCCGCACAGCGCGGCGAGGACGGCGGAGACCGTTCCCGTGCGGTCGGTTCCGAGGCGGCAGTGCACGTAGTACGGCCCCGGATGGCTGTTGATGAATTCGACAACCTGCCTGATGACGTTCCCGAAGTCGAACCCGTCGGAATGATAGTACACCGTGTTGTAGCTCGTGTCGATGAACAGCTGGTTTCCGACGGCGCGCATCGCAAGAATATCCAGAGAAACCTCCTCGTTCTTGGCGAGCTTCTCATCGCCGGAAAGCGTGATGATCGACTTGATGCCGTTCGCCGCCAGCTCCTGATTGACAATCTCAATCCGCCGCCTTTCCGTATCGAAGTTCGGGCGGGACGTCTTGTACGGATGGTAGCCGCGGAACAGCCTCGTCGTGCCGGGAACAAGGCGGAAGTTGGAAATCATCGCCCGGCCTTCCGCCGTTCCCAAGTCAAAGTCGGAAAGCTTCTTGACGCGCTCGGACAAGGCGATGTTTTCCAGAACGGTCTCTGGGCTGTCGCCGGCAAAGAGGATCAAATTGTTTCCGCCCATCTGGTAGCCGGCGATTTTGGAAACGGCGTTCGGCTCCAGCCGTTCCTCCCGCGTCCGCTCCAGCTGCATTCCGGCGAGCGACTCGATTTTTGTTACGTCCGCGATGACGTAGAACTTGAATTCCGGGAAGCCGGAATTGCCGGGCGCCTTCACCAATTCCGCCGGACATTCGAACGTCCACACCGTTCCCTTGTACGGAGAAAGCTCCCACGAACCGCCGACACCCTTCATCCAGCCGTTGAACGAGCCTTCCACGAACACCTTCTTCGGCTTCTGGATGCGGTAGACGCTGGAATCAAACACAAACACGACGGTCTTTCCGCCGTCCGCAAGCTGGTAGCCGAGCTGGCGGTTCGTCTTGTCCGGCGCGAACGCCTCCATGACGGACGGCAGGACGATTTTCGGAGCCTTCTTGGCGTATGCGCCGGCGGCGCAGCCCAACACGCACAGCGCCGCGATGACAATCTGCTTCAGTTTCATACATATCTCCCAAACAGGTGTTTTTCTAAAATAAGCAGGCGGACGCGTCAGCCCACTTCATACGTTTCGCCGTACTTGACGACGGAAACATCCTTATAGCCGTGCTGGTTCAAGTACGACATGAAGAATGCCTGCGCGCCTTTTTCGCCATGAACGAGGAAAATATTCTTGAGGCGGCTCGTGTCGATTTCGTCCAGCCACTGCGTCATTTCCGTGTAGTCGGCATGGGCGCTGAAGGCGTTGATCTGCTCGACCTTCGCGTTGACATGGTACATATCGCCGAGGATGCGCACTTCCTTCTCGCCGTCGCGGATTTTGCGGCCGAGCGTGTGTTCCGCCATATAGCCGACGATGAGGATTGTGTTGCGCTCCTTGCCGATTTCGTTCGCAAGGTGGTAGAGGACGCGCCCCGCCTCGCACATTCCGTCGGCGCTGATGATGATCATCGGCCCTTCCTTGTTGTTCAGCTCCTTGGACTCCTCCACGCTCGTCGTGAACGAAAGCGAGCCGAAGCCGAACGGATTCTTGTGGTGCTTGAGGAACGCCTCGTTGACGGACTCGTCGTAGCATTCCGGGTGGACGCGGAAGACGCTCGTCGCATTGGACGCCATCGGCGAATCGACGTAAATCGGAATGGGCGGAATCTTCTTCTGGTCGGTGAGCAGGTGCAGGTAGAACACCAGCTCCTGCGCGCGTTCAATTGCAAACGACGGAATGATGATCTTCCCCCGCCTTTCAACCGCCTCGCAGACGACGCGCTCCAATTCCTTCATCGCGAATTCGGAATTTTCATGAACCCGGTCGCCGTACGTGCTTTCCAGAAAAATGTAGTCCGGCGCGGGCATATCGACGGCAGGGTCGCGGATAATCGGCTTCTGCCTGCGCCCGATGTCGCCGGCGTACAGAATCCGAAGCTCGTCCTTTTCCGCCGCCTGCGGCGCGTACAATCCGCCGCGCAGTCCGCGTATAGTGATGGACGCAAACGCCGAGCCGAGGATGTGCCCGGCGTCGAAGAATTCCAGCTGGACGTTCGGCGCAATGTTCATCCTGCGGTTGTAGGACAGGGAAATCATCTGGTTTGCCGTCTTGACGCAGTCCTTCTCCGTGAAGAGCGGACGCCAGTTGAATTTCTCGCCGCGACGCGCCGCCTGCTTGGAAAGGAATTCCGCGTCCCGCGACTGGATCCGCGCGCTGTCCATCAGCACAAGGTTCGCGATGTCGCGCGTCGCCGGAGTCGCGTAGATGTTGCCGGAAAATCCCTGCCGGGTGATTATCGGAAGCAGTCCGCAGTGGTCGTAATGGCCGTGCGTCAGAATGACGGCTTCCAGCTTGTCGGAATCTATCGTGAATTCACGGTTCTTCTTGTTGGCAATCATGCGCTTCCCTTGGAATGCGCCGCAATCCACCATGAACTGCCGCCCGCCGATTTCAAAAATGTGCTTGGAGCCGGTAACTTCCTCTGCCGCTCCCTGCGAATACAACTTAACGCCCATCGTTCCTCCTGCCTGCATTTCAATCCGAACCGCCGCGCCGGACGTGCCGCCGGCACCTGGCACGGCGCGTCCAGCCGCGTCCTATCTGCCTATTCCCCATTCCGCAAGGCGGTACTCGAAGAACATCGGCGACTTCATGCTGACGACTTTTTCGTAATAGTCCCGCGCAAGCTGCTGGTAGCCCTTCAGCTCGTAGTACAGCGCGAAATAGTACATCATCCGCCCGCGCTTGTTCCGGTCGGATTCCTTTTCCAAATCCTTCGCCAGCGCGTTCTCCGCGTTCGCGCCGCCTTGGTCATGATACATCCGCATCATCTTGTATTCCAGCGTGTCGCGCCCCATGCCCTTCATCGCCGCCTGCGCGTACTTCTTCGCCTCGAACGTATTTTTCTCCTTGAGGTACGTCGCGGCAATCATCAGCTGGTACGCCGCGGACGCGCTGATTTCATTCGCCTTTAAGAACGCCTTGCGCGCCGCCGCCCAGTCGCCTTCATGGAATTCCAGAATTCCCATCTCCTCATAGGCGAAATAATACTTCGGATTGGTCTGGACGACCTTGCGGTAGTCGGCGAGCGCCTTCTGGAACTGTCCGCGCTCGTCGTACAGTCCGGCGCGGTACGCGTAGGCGAGGAAGTAGTCCGGCAGCAGGGAGACTGCCTTCGTCCATGCGGCCTCCGCATCATCGAATTTGCCGCGGTACCGCAGGTATGTTCCGTAGTCGATGTAGAAATCGTAATTCTTTCCGTCAATGGCAATCGCCCGCTCGATGTACTGCGTGGCGGCAAGATAATTCTCGTCTTCGGCGGCGAGCTTTCCCAAATAGCAAAGCGCCATGCTGTTTTCGGGATTGACGTCCAGAAGCCGCTTCAACGTATGTTCCGCAGCCTTCACATTTCCGGCGTAGTAGGACATCTGCCCGTAGCCGAACAGCGCGTCTTCATTGGACGGCTCCGCGTCCAGCGCCTTTTTATAGGACTGAGCCGCAAGCTTGTACTTCTTCGCAAGCGCGTACTGGTTTCCCTTGATGATGTTCGCGGACGCATTCCGCGGATCTGCCGCCAGAAGCTTGTCAAGCGCCGCCTGCTGCGCCTTCTTGTCGCCGGACGCAATCGCAAGCTGCGCGTTCAGCTCCAAAATTTCCACATTGCCGGCGTTCTTTTCCGCAAGCTGGCGAACCGCCTTTCCGGCATCATCCAGCCTGCCTGCAGAAATCAAAAGGGACGCGCGAAGCATTTCCAAATCGGCGTCGTCCGCCAGCTGCTCCGGCAGTCCGTCGAAATATGCAAGCGCCGCCTCGATGTCGTCCTCCGCAAGCGCCGCCTGAAGCCGCTCCGCAAATATGACGCCTTCCGTCTTTTCCGCCTCGGGAACGGACGTCCGCGCAGGACGTTCCGCTTTTTCTGCGGCCGCCCCGGAACTGGCGGCAGGCTTGGGACTGGAAGCGCATCCGTTCAATCCGAAAATCAGGCAGGACGCAGCAGCCGCAGGAAGAATCACATTCATGTTGATTTTCATTTCACAACTCCGCACTTTTCCGACAGTTGAATTTTCTTCTGTCATTGGCTACAATATTTTATAATGTTCGCGCGCAATGTAAGAAAGTCGTTGACCTTGCTGGCAATATACGCTGTTCTCATCATCGGCATTTTTGTCGTGCAATTCAAGAATGATTCAATTATATCAGAAAAAATTGGAAATCTCCACATAACGCTGCTGGAATCCGAAATCGGAGACAACGCGCCTCCGTTGAAAAACCGCTTTTCCGCATCATTCAACGGAATCACCCTTCTGGCGAACGACGAAAAGCCGGCGGCCGTACAGTTCGGAAGCACGGAAAAGCCGGTCTCCCTGATTTCCTGGAACCGGCCGACGCCCCTTTCCTGCGAGCTGCACTTCACGGAAGGCGTCTCGCTTGCATTCACGCTGAGCAACAATACGGCGCTCGCCCGCCTTTCTGTTTCCGCGGAGCTGCCGCCGGAGGCTTCGGCGCTGCGCGTGCCGTACAGCCTGTCTTCCGGCGCGTCCGTGCAGCAGGCGGAAGCATCCCGCCTGCACATCCTCACCGACAAAAACGTGTGGGAGCTGACGGCGGCGGAAATCGCGCGCGGCGCGCTGACGTTCACCCCGCAGAATCCCGGAGCCGTGTACGCCTATTTCGACTCGGACAAAACATTCACATTTGCCGCGGCGGCGTCGATGAGCGCCGCGACGGAAACGGCGTACATCAGCGCGGTCGACCACCTCAAAAAGCACCTGACGTCCGCGTTCGCCCAGCATCCGGCGGCGGACGGCGAATCGGCCGAACAGACGGTCGTCTCATACGTCGCGGCGATGGCGGAGCGGGGAAAATTCAACGAAGCCGTCGAAACGGTTCCGGCGGAGTTCAAGAAAAGCTCCGCGCGGACATATTTTTCCGCTCCCTATTTCGACACGCTCGTCGAAATGAGCAAGTCGCTCCAGTCGCAGATGCAGGATTTTGAAGCCGCCGTGAAGGACGCCGCGGCTGCCAAGACGAACGGCGTCTTCTCAATCCGCAACATCGCCGACTATATGTGCATGAATCCGAATTCCGCCGCCGTCCGCGCCGTTCTGGGCGCTGCCGCCGGCGCGGATTATTCCGACGCATCCGTCGCGGACGCAGCCTCCATCCTTGACTGCTACGTCGAACTGCATAATAAGAATGAAGCGCTCGCGGAGATCCTGCTTCCGGCGGCGGAGAAATGCGTTTCCGCCATCGAACGCGCGTGCGAGTTGGACGACAAGAACGTCGTCCTTTCGGAAAAAGGCGCCTTCATTCCTGTCATACAGGCGGCGGAAGCCGGTTCCGCGCTCCTGCGCTACGGCCGCCTCGTCCAGGAGCAGAAATATGTCACCGGAGGACGCCTCATCATCACGTCCTGCCTGCGGGAAAGCGCCTCCTTCGACCTCCGGACGATGGGCGAGTTGTACCCGATCATCGTCCGCAACAATCCGTTCTATCCGCATTATGAAATCCTCGCCTTCGACAACGGGCGCGCAGTCTGGACATGGACGTGCGCGGAAAGCGTCCGCTACGAAAATGACAATGCCGGAACCATCACGCTTTCCGTCGATTTTCCGGCTTCCCAAACGCACTACCTCATCATCAGCGGAATCAATCCGTTCTCTTCGATTTATATTTACGACCTTGCGTTCCGCACCGACCCGCGCTTTGAAACATACAATTCGTCCGGCTACGTCTACCAGCAGAACACCCGGACGCTGCTGCTGAAGTCGCGGCACCGCTCGGTAACGGAAACCATCCGCCTGATGTACACACAATCCGCGGCTGACAGGGCGAACGCCATCGTTGAAACCGACGTCACCCGCCAGTAGCAGGCGCCGCCGCGAAGGAGATTGCAGAATGACCATTTCGACGCAAAGAAAGATGCTTTCCGCCCGGCGCGCGGCGGCAGTTGCGGCGGCGGCACTGTGCCTTGCCGCCGGATGTCCGTCCTGCCGGAAGCGCAGACAGAACGGGGAGCCGTCGCAGCAGCCGGCGTCCGCGCAGCGAGGCGCGGCAATCACCGTCGTTGCGTCGACGTTCCCCTGCTACGACGCCGCGCGCGCCGTCCTCGGCGGAACCCTTTCCGACGGCACCGCGCAGCTGCGGCTTCTTGTGAAGCCGGGCGCGGAAGTCCATTCCTACGACCCGCCGCCGTCCGACATCATCGCCATTCAGGAAAGCGACCTCTTCATCTATATCGGCGGCGAAAGCGACGAATGGATCCGCTCCGTCCTTTCCGGCGCCGGAAGCGGGCAGACGCGCGCGATTGCCCTCATAGACTACGCGCGGACGCTGGACGAACCGGAATTCGACACCGACGGCGGAGCGCCGTCCGGCGGCCGCATCGGGCACCAGCATTCCGGCGGGACGGAAAATCCCCACGAGGCGGACGAACACATCTGGACCGCGCCCGACAATGAAATCAGAATGGTGGCTGCTGTTTCAGAAGCCCTCCAAGCCGCCGCCGCGCGGAAGGAGCTTGGGCAGGACGTTTCCGACGCGTTCGCACGGAACGCCGCCAGCTACTGCAATTCCGTCCGGCAGGCGGAAGCGGCATTGCGCGCCGCCGTCGATGCCGCCGCGGAACGCTTCATCGTGATGGCGGACCGCTTTCCGTTCGTCTACTTCGCGGACTATTACGGTCTGGACTACGATGCGGCGTTCTCCGGGTGCAGCACCGCCGTCGAAGCGGGAGCCGCCGTCATCGCACGCCTGATCGACACCGTGAAGGCGAAGAACCTTCCGGCAGTGTTCGCCATTGAATTGGGAAACCACAAGCTCGCCGACGTCGTGGCAGAATCGGCGGGCGTTCCCGTCCTCATCCTTCAATCCGTCCAGAATGTGACGAAGGACGACTTTGCGGCGGGGGAGACGTGGGTTTCGCTCATGGAGCGGAACGCGGAAGCCCTGCGGAGCGGACTGCGCTGATGACCATCCTCGAATGCCGGGACGTCTCCGTCCAGTACGGCTCCTTCACCGCCTGCCGGAACGTGTGCTTTTCCGTGGCGGAGGGCGACTACCTGTGCATTGTCGGCGCGAACGGCTCCGGCAAGACGACAATCGTAAAGGCGGCGCTGGGGCTTGTCGGAATCAGCGGCGGGGAGATCGTGCGCACCAACGCGCGGATCGGATACCTTCCGCAGCAGAACAGCATCCAGCGCGACTTTCCGGCGTCCGTACATGAAGTCGTGCTGTCCGGCTGCGTGAAGAACAGGCGGCTGTTCCACGGACGCGCCGACCGGGAGGACGTCCGCCGCCAGCTGGCGCGCCTCGGCATTTCTGCATTGGAGCGCCGGCCGTTCCGAAGCCTTTCCGGCGGACAGCAGCAGCGCGTCCTATTGGCGCGGGCGCTGTGCGCGGCGGGAAACCTGCTCGTCCTCGACGAGCCGGTAACCGGGCTGGATCCCGTCGTGACGGACGAACTGTACGCGGCAATCCGCCGGCTGAACAAGGAAGACCGCCTTGCCGTCCTCATGGTGTCCCACGACGTCCGCCGGGCGGTAGAGAACGCGACGCACATCCTGCAAATGGCGGGCAGGCCGCTGTTCTTCGGAAGCGCGGACGAATACCGCGCAAGCCAGCTGTACAAGGACATGAGCGGCGTCGAAGTATGCGGAACGCATCTGGGACAGTGCGGCGCGAACTGCCACGCAAGCCACATCCACATTCCGGGAGACTACAGCCATGATTGATTTTGTCCGGACGGTTTTTTCCTACGGATTCATGGCGCGGGCGTTCATCGCCGGAAGCCTGATTTCCGTCTGCGCGGCGCTCCTCGGAACGACGCTTGTGCTGAAGCGCTACTCGATGATTGGCGACGGGCTTTCCCATGTCGGATTCGGAACGATGGCGATCGCGCTCGCGTTCAATCTGGCGCCGCTCGCCGTCTCGATTCCCGTCTGCGTCCTCGCGGCGTTCCTGCTGCTCCGCGTCAGCGCGTCGTCCGGCATCAAGGGGGACGCGGCAATCGCCCTGATTTCCAGCAGCTCGCTTGCAATCGGAATCCTCGTTACGTCCGCAACGTCCGGGCTGAACACCGACGTAACGTCGTTCATGTTCGGAAGCATCCTCGCAATCAGCCGGGCGGACGTCGCCGTAAGCGTCGCGCTCGCCGCCGCAGTCATCGGACTCTACACGGCCTTTTACAACAGAATATTCCTCGTAACGTTCGACGAGGCGTTCGCAACCGCAGCAGGCATCCGCGCGTCAGCCTACAACGCGCTGACCGCCGTCCTGACCGCCGTAACAATCGTCGTCGGAATGCGGCTCATGGGCGCGATGATGATTTCCAGCCTGATTGTATTTCCCGCGCTGTCCGCGATGCGCGTCTTCCACAGCTTCCGGAAGGTTGCCGCAGCGGCAGTCGCGCTGTCCGTCCTCTGCTTTGCGGCAGGAATCACCGCGTCGTTCGCGCTGTCCGTTCCCGCCGGCGCGAGCATCGTAGCCGCAAACCTCGCCGCGTTCCTGCTGTGCACCGCCGCCGGAAGGCTGCTCCGCTGACGGCGCAGAGGCGCGCCCTCACCGCTTGAACACCTGCTGGGCGTAGGTGACGGTCGCCATCGCGTCCTTTCCGTAGAAGTCGGCGCCGATGCTGTCGGCGTATTCCTGCGTCATTACGGCGCCGCCGACGCATACCTTCGCCCACGGCGCGGCCGTCCGCAATTGTTCGATAGTTTCCTTCATCGCGGGAACGGTTGTCGTCATGAGCGCGCTCAGTCCGACCAGCTCGACGTGGTTTTCGACGCAGCAGCGCACGACCGCCTCCGGCGGAACGTCCTTCCCCAAGTCGATCACGGTGAAGTCGTAGTTTTCCAGAAGGACCTTCACGATGTTCTTGCCGATGTCGTGGATGTCGCCGTGGACGGTCGCCACGATGACCGTCCCCTTGCTCGCGCCCTTCCTGCCGGTGCGTTCAAGCGTCTCCTTTATGACCGCGAACGCCGACTTCGCCGCGTCCGCCGCCATCAGAAGCTGCGGCAGGTACATCGTCTTCTGCTCGAAGCGCCTGCCGACAAAATCAAGTCCGGGAATCAGCTGGCGGTCGATGACGTCCACCGCCTCATGATCCTCCAAAAGCAGCCGCGTCTGCGCCGCCGCATCGTCCTTCAGTCCGTGAATGACGGAATATTGCAGCGTTCCGCGCGCGTGTTCCGGCGAATCAGGCGGCGCGGCAGGCTCGGACAGGGCGGCGGCGCCCGCAGGAACGCCGCCCGCAGCTCCGGCAGCAAGCGCGGCGGCCTCCGCCTTTTTCTGTTCGCCGTACCGCTGCGCGAATTCAATGTAGTTCAGGCAGTCCTTGTCCTGTCCGTTCAGCAGGCAGAAGCAGCGGTACGCCTTCTGCATTTCGCCAGAAAGCGGATTCATAATCGCCGCGCCAAGCCCGTTCTGCATCGCCATCGTGAAGAACTGCGCCGTCACGAATTCGCGCTCCGGCAGTCCGAACGAAATGTTGGAAACGCCGAGAACCGTATTTCCGCCGAATTCGTCGCGGACAATGCGGAGCGTCTCCAGCGTCGCCAGCGCGGCGTCCGTATCGGAGCTGACCGCCATCGTCAGCGCGTCGATGACGACATCCTTCCGCGGAATTCCCCACCGCGCCGCGTTCTCGTACAGCTTTTCGACAATCCGAATCCGCCCCGCCGCCGTTTCAGGAATGCCGCCTTCGTCCAGCGTCAGCGCGACGACGACGCCGCCGTACTTCTTCACCAGCGGGAACACCGCGTCCATCACCGCCTGCTTGCCGTTCACGGAATTCACCAGCGCCTTGCCGTTGTAGCGCCGCAGCGCGGCCTCCATGACATCCGGGCTTGATGTGTCCAGCTGGAGCGGAAGCGCCGTTACGCCTTGCAGCTCAGTCATCACGCGCACCATCACCGCCTTTTCGTCAATTTCCGGCAGCCCGACGTTGACGTCCAGAACGTGCGCGCCCGCAGTCTCCTGCTCCAGCCCCTGCCGGACGATGTAGGAAATGTCGTTGTCGCGGAGCGCCTGCTTGAATTTCTTCTTGCCGGTCGGATTGATGCGCTCGCCAATCAGGACGGGAGCGGCGCCGCCGCCAATCTGGACGACGTGCGTGTACGAGGAGACGAGCGTCTTCGGCGGTTCCGCGCGGCGCGCCGCACAGGAAGCCGGAAACGGAACGTCCGCAAGCGCCGCGCGCACCGCGCGCACATATTCCGGCGTCGTTCCGCAGCAGCCGCCGAGGACGGACGCGCCCATTTCCGCAATGGCGCGCATCGACGCGGCGAACTCTTCCGCCGACACGTCGTAGACCGTGCGCCCGCCTTCCGAACGCGGCAGCCCGGCGTTCGGATTGACGACAATCGGAATGTCTGCCGCCGCCGCAAGGCGCTCCACGGCGGGCTTCATCTGCTCAGGCCCGAGGCTGCAATTCAATCCCAGCGCGTCCACGCCAAGCCCTTCAAGCAGCGCCGCCATCGCCTCCGGGTCGGCGCCGGTAAGCAGATGGCACGCCGCATCGTAGACGTTCGTCGCAAAAATCGGAACATCCGGCCTCCCCAGCTCCTCCCGGACTTCCTTCGCCGCGACGACCGCCGCCTTTGTCTCGTAGCTGTCGTTCATGGTTTCGATGAGGATTGCGTCGACTTCATCGGACAGTCCGCAGCGGATGGTCTCCTTGAAGAGCGACACGGCGTCCTCAAAGTCCAAGTCGCCCATCGGCTTCAAAAGCTTTCCGCACGGCCCGATGTCGAGCGCGATGAAGCACGGACGCGCGCCTCCGCCCGACGCTGACAGCTCTGCGGCGTACTGCCGCCGCGCCGCAGCCGCATTCTCCACCGCGGCGCGGACGACGTCCGCAAGGCACGGCGCATCTCCCGCCGGAGGAATTCCGCCGGACGCAGCCGCGCCCGCTCGCAAGGCCGACCGCGCGCCCGCCTTCGCACGGACGGACGGAAATTTCGTGCTGAACGCGCCGAACGTGTTCGTCTTGATGATGTCCGCGCCCGCTCGCAGATAGTCCACATGCAGCGCCGTGATTCTTTCAGGGTGCGCAACGTTCCACCGCTCGGGAAGCTCGCCCGGTCGCAGCCCCATGCCCTGCAAGACGGAGCCGGTCCCGCCGTCAAAAAAGAGAAACTGCGTCCCAAGCAAATCCTTCAATGCGTTCATGATTCAGCGCCTCCCATACACTCCGCATTTTTCGTTCCGCCGCCGGATTCCTGCCTGCGGCACCGCTTCTGAAGGGCGGCCGTGTTCCGCTCCCAAAAGACGCCGCCGGCATATCCTTGAATCGAAGCGTCCGCCGCCGCCAGCTCCAGCCGCCGCTGCGCCCACACGCAGTACTCCGCGTTCTGTTCAATGCCGCAGAAACGCCGCCCCAGCTTCTTCGCGACGACCGCCGTCGTTCCCGAACCGAGGAACGGATCGAACACAAGGTCGCCCGCATCCGAGCTGGCAAGGATCAGCTTTGCGACCAGCTTTTCCGGCTTCTGCGTCGGGTGCGCCGTATTTTCCGGCATCGACCAGTACGGAATCGAAATGTCGTCCCAGAAATTCGACGGAAACGTGTTGCGGAATTTTCCGTCCGCCGTCTCCTCCCAGTCCTTCGGCATTCCGTCCGCGCGGTACGGCGCGACGACGCGGCGGCGGCACTTGACGTCCTCAACATGAAAGACGTACCGCTCCGACTTGACGGCGAACCAGATGTCCTCCATCGCGTTCTTCCAGTTGCGGCGGGCGCCGCGGCCCTTCTCCCGCTGCCACGTAATCCGGTTCTTCACGATGAAATGGCGGCGGAGCGCCCGTTCCACCGCCGAACTTGAGCGCCAGTCGCAGCAGACGTAGATGGAAGCGTCGGGCAGCAGGAGCGGCGCGACCAAGGAAATCCACGACTCCGTATACGCCTCGTACTCCTCCGGCGGCATCGCGCGGAACGCGCCTCCGTGAAAGTCCTTCGCCAGATTGTAGGGCGGATCGCAGACGGCGAGCGCCGCGAACGGCCGCGGCAGGAGCGGCAGCGCCGCGAACGTGTCGCCGTGGATGACTGCGTCGGACAACGCCGCCGCGCCGCGCGCCGCCGGAAGCGCCGGCACTGGAATGCAGCGCCCCAGATAGTCCGCCGCCTGTTCCGGGGGGACGGAAAGCGTCTTGTTCCGCTCAGACTTCATGCTTCCCCTCATTCCAGTCCGACGAACGCGGTAACGCTCTTTTCCGGCGCCATGACGAGCGTGTCCATGAGCGTCAGCCCGATTTTTCCGCACGGCAGCAGCCGGAAGAAGTCGCGCTGGACGGAAAGCGGAACGTCGCCGTAGCCGGGGCTGTAGCGGGGATGCGCCTTCATGCCGCGCGCCGCCGCGTCCGCCGCAACCTTCTTGTTGAGCATATCGACGAACGCTTCGGCGAACATCGCGCCGCACGCCTGCATGACGGCGGCTTCTGCGCCCGCCCCGAACTGCTGCGCCCGCCTGATCTGCGCGTCCACCTGCGCCCCGACGGTCGCCGCGAACAGGACGACGCGGCCGCATCCGCCGAGGTTCCGCCCCAAATCGACCGAGCGGAGGCGCACATCTGCGAATGCAATGCCCTCCTCCGCAGAAACGGACAGCGCGTATTCGTCGTACACCGCCTGCGGGCGCAGCACGTCATGGAGCCGCGCGCACGCATCGTGAATCATCGCGGAAACGGCGGCGTCCGGCGGCGCGCTCCGCTTGTAGCCGAGGTAGCGCG
This sequence comes from uncultured Treponema sp., assembly GCA_947176045.1. Lineage (GTDB taxonomy): Bacteria > Spirochaetota > Spirochaetia > Treponematales > Treponemataceae > Treponema_D. The sequence continues at coordinate 17,819 of CAMWPF010000003.1, forward strand.
CCGCCTCCAACTCATCGGCCGGAATATCTGCCTGCGGAACGCTGTAAACTGCTGCCGCCATATCTGTGTCCGCCTCCTTTTCTTTATGCCGCCACCGCACCGCCGCGCGGTCAGCGGCGGTTCCGTTCAATCCACTGCACGGCGAAATCGACGAGCAGACGGGCGCGCATGAGCCGGAGCTCCGCGTTTCCGAGCATCGTCCGCCGGACAGCGTCCGGGCATTCCTTCTCGAACGCGGCTCCGATTTCCTCAAAATCCCCGCCGTCCACGAACAGCGTGCGGTAGGAAACCCACTTCCGCTGTCCGTCCACAAGCATCGCGCTGGACTCCTCCACATCATGCTTTGAGGGATAGTCCGCCCGCACGTCGGCAAGATGCAGCATCGTGTTCTTGTCATAGCCCACGCCGACAAGCAGAATCTTGCCGTCCAGCGCGTAGAACTTCCCCAGCGGCGAGCTTTCGCCGAAGATGTCGCTCACATCGTGATGTTCCGTCAGGCGAGCCGCGTGCCTTCCCCATGCGGCGACCGAACGCGCCGGATGTCCGCTGCGCAGCGTTCCCGGCCACGTGCGGAACAGCTCCGCGACAGCGCCCATCGTATTCGTCGGCGTGATGCGCCTGTCGTACGCCGGCCAGTTTTCGCGGATCGCCTCGTACCATTCCTCCGGCTCCTGCCAGTGAACGCCGCTCGATGGATCCAGATTCTTCCAGCTCTGAGACGGCATCATCAGCGTGCCGTCCGCACCCACGCAGTGCATGAGCGCCTCGACGACGACCTGCGCGCCGCCGCATACAAATCCGATTTTTGAAAGCGAGCAGTGAACCATGAGGCTGTCGCCCGCATCCACTCCGAGCGAGCGCACCGCCGCTTCGATGTCCTCCCGCAGCACGAGCGCGCGTCCGTCCGCCGCCGTCCGATATTCCGATGCCATTTTAGTTCCTCCTCAGGAAACTATAGCAGGCTGAAGGCGAAGCATCTTGCGGAATTCTGCGCATCCATAGCACAAAACGATTATCGCAGAAAAATCGGACATTCACAAGACGAGGCGGGCATGAAAAAACAGAGGCGCGCCGCATCCTTCCCGCGGCCGCAGCGGGGACGCCCTAAGGTTCGCGCCGCGAACCGCACGTAAAAAAAATCCCCGCCGCGAACCAACTGAATTTTACAAACACCCAGTTCATACTATATAATAAATGAATTATCAGTTCGCTTCATGCGCGGTGCGGACGCCGCCGCGCACGCTTTCATTTCAGGAGGAAGAATGATTACGTACATCGTCAACTTTTTGAAGGCGCTGAATTCCAACTCAAAGCCGAGCCAAATCGCAAACTCGTTCTGCATCGGGCTGATTCTGGGATTCATGCCGAAGAACAACCTGCTCTGGTACATCCTGCTTGTCCTGTTCGCATTCGTCCGAATCAACAAGGCCGGCTACTTCATCATGATGCTCGTCGGCGCGCTGATTGCGCCCGCCGCGGACACGCTGTTCGACAGCGTCGGCTATGCGGTGCTGACGTTCCAGCCGCTTGAAAGCTGCTTCTCGTGGCTGCTGGATGTTCCGTTCGTCGGCTTCACGAAATTCAACAACACCATCGTCTGCGGCTCGCTGGCCTGCGGACTCATCTGCTACATTCCGCTGTACGTGCTGCTGTACTTCGGCATCAAGGCGTGGCGGAAGCATGTCGCGCCGGCGTTCAACAATTCCAAGCTGCTCAAGACAGTCTATCAGATTCCTGTCATCGGAAAAATCAGCGAGCAGGTCGCAAAATTCATCTAGGAGGAACGGACCACCATGGCAAAGGACAACGAACAGAATGCGGCGGAAGAAAAAAAGACGCCTGCCGCCGCGGTGAAAAAGGACGCCCCCGCAAAGAAGAAGAAGGCGCCCAAGCTTGTTCCGGCGAAGAAGCTTCCGAAGCTGTACAGGAAGCGCTACACCAAGGAGTCGCTGGAAAAGAAGCTGCTCAAAAAGCTGTACATCGACGCCGACCGCACGCTCGTCGAAGACTTGTACGTCCCGGCAGAGGACAAGAAGGGCCGCGCCATCATGCGGATTCCGCCGGAAAAGATGGTTCCCCAGCCGGACTTCAACCGCTGCAAGCTCATCGCCAAGCAGGTGAAGCTGCAAAAATCGGGAATCAATCTGGTTCCGCTCCTCGCCGTCGTCATCCTCATTGCGGGAATCGGCATCTGCGTTACGCTCTTCAAGAACGTCGTGGTAAAGAAGGCGATTACGTCCGCGATGCAGGGAATCTTCCAGGCGAAGACGGACATCGGGCTGGTCGACGTGCAGATTTTCGGCGCGTCGCTTGAAATCCGCGACTTGCAGCAGGCGAACAAGGATTCCCCGATGAAGAACATCTTCCAAATCGATACAATCCACTTCGACTTCAACCTCACTGAACTGCTGCGCGGCAAATTCGACGCGGAAAACCTCGTCGTCGCGGGCGTCGCGCTGGACACCGACCGAACGACGTCCGGCGAAATTCCTGTCAAGAAGCAGCCGAAGGAGGAACAGAAAACCGAATCCGCGCTCAGCGCCAAAACGAAGGAATTGCAGGACGCCGCCGTCGCCCAGCTCACGGAGCTGTTTGAAAACTACAATCCCGAAACGCTCCTCGCCGGACTTCAGGAAGAACTGCGCTCTCCGGCTGCCGCCGCCGAAATCGCCGCCGACGTGCAGGAAAAGATTGCGAAATGGCAGGCGGTTCCGGCGGAATTGCAGGACTCCATCGCGTCCGCATCTTCCAGCGTGAACGCCGTCATCAAGACAAACTGGGGCGGAATCAACGACGTCGCGAAGCTCAAAAGCGCGCTGGAAACCGTGAACAACGCCGGAACGGAGCTGAAGAACCTTACGTCAACCGTGGAGAAGACGACATCCGGACTGAAGGAAGACTCCGCCGACGTCGCAGGCTACGCGGCAAGCCTTCAAACTGCAATCACGTCTGACACGGCGCTTCTTGAAGCCAAAATCACCGAGATGAAGAATATGTTCTCGCCTGACAGCTTGAAAAACGTCATGAACAACGCCGTGGAATCCATGCTGTACACAGTGCTGGGCGACTACTATCCGTATGTCAGCAAGGCGATGAACGCCGCGATGTCGATTCAAGCGAACTCGGCGGCAAAGCCCGCCGACCAAACCGCCGCAGAAAAGAAGAAGGCGGCAAAAGAAGCGCAGGCGAAGAAGAAGTCGGAGGGCAGGCGCCGCCTGGACGGCCGGACAATCTACTATAAGAAGGACACCGTGCCGAAATTCCTGATTCAGAACGCCGTCGCGTCCGGCTATGAATACAAGACGGACAACCTTCTGTTTGAAGGAACGGCGACGGAAATCAGCAGCGACCAGAACATCCGCGGAAAGCCGGCGGCAATCAACGCCGATTTCAAGATTGCCGGACGCGCGAACAGCGCCTCTGTCGTCATCGACGCGCGGAGCGCCTCCACAGCGCCGCTCGTTACAGCGCAGTACACCGGAAACGGCTATCCGATCGCCGCGGACGCGCAGGTCTTCAAGCTCACCTCCGCGTCAGACATCAGCGCGAAGCTCACCGCGGCGGCGGACGGCAGCTTTTCCGTCGGCGGAAATTTGGATATGCACATTTCTGAAATGACCGGCATGGAATTCGAGCCGGAAAAAATCTGCACGCTGTACAAAAAGGCGCTCGCCGGCATCAGCCGCCTTTCTGTCGGATTCACCATCGGCTACGACGCGGCGCGCGGCGTCATCGTCGCCATCGAAAATCCCGAAACGCTCGCGCGGCAGCTGGTGGAGCCGGTCGTCATCGTGCTTCAAGATGAAATCACTGCCATCGCCGCCGATGCGAAGACGAAAGTGGCGGCGATGCTTTCCGAAAAGACGAACGGAGCCACGGACAAGCTCGCCCAGTTCAACGACATCCAAGGCGCCATCGACGCCCAAAAGGACAAGCTGAACGACATTACGGCGCAGCTTGAGGCGAAGAAGAAGGAGCTGAACGCCCAAATTGAGGCGGCGACCAAGCAGGCCGCCGCGAACGCCGTCAACCAGCTGATTCCTGGCGCAGCGGGCAGTTCGTCATCGTCATCTTCTGCTTCTTCCGCGGCGTCATCGGCGGCAAACGCGCTCAAAGGACTCTTGAAAAAATAACAGGAAGGAGGAACCTATGATGAAAATCGACGAGTACAAATTCGACGGATCGAACCGATTCGACATCTTCCACACCGCCACAGATTCCGGCGGGCGCGAAAAGCTCAAAAAGGAAATCGTGGAGCAGACGCACAAGAATCTGGCAGAACTTTTGGACTTGCAGGCAAAGCTGTACGCGGAAGCCCGGGAGGCCGTCCTCATCGTCCTTCAGGCGCTGGACGCAGCCGGAAAGGACAGCACCATCAAGCACGTCATGTCCGGCGTCAATCCGCTCGGCATCGAAGTCTGCGGATTCCGCACGCCGACCATCGAAGAGGCGTCCCACGACTTTTTATGGCGCTACCACAAGAACGTTCCGGCGCGCGGCAGCATGTGCATCTTCAACCGGAGCTACTATGAGGAAGTCCTCGTCGTCAAAGTCCATGAGGACTACAAAAACTACCGCGTTCCGGCGCGGATGCTGCGCGGAAACTACATCAAGCAAAAATACAAGGACATCTGCAACTGGGAAAGCTACCTGTACGGCAACGGAACGAAAATCATCAAGATTTTTCTGAACCTTTCCAAGGACGAACAAAAGAAGCGGTTCCTTGAGCGCATCGAGCGCCCCGAAAAGAACTGGAAATTCTCCGCGAACGACTTGAAGGAGCGCCCGTACTTCGAGCAGTACCAGAAGGCGTTCGAGGACGCGGTGAACAATACGGCGACGAAGAAATGCCCGTGGTACGTCCTGCCCGCCGACCAAAAATGGTACACGCGCTACCTTGTTTCGGAAATTCTGGTCAGAAGCCTCAAGGAAATCAATCCCGGCTTCCCGAAAATTTCAGCGGAACAAAAGAAGAACCTCGCCGAATGCAAGGAGGCGCTGCTCGCAGAATCCCCTCATTCAGAGGAATGATCCGGCGCATTGCAGCCGATTCGCGCCGCAGGCAGTCTGCCTGCGGCTTTTTCAACGCTGTCAGCCCTCCGGCTCCACGAGTCGCACGCATCCGAACGGCGCGTCCTGATATGAAAGAAAGTCCTGAATCAGGCGCGCGGACGCCGCGCACCGCTCGGAAAGCCGCCTGCCGGTTCCAACCGGCGCGCCACGGCTCCATCCGCTTCCATCAGCGCCCGCGCGGAATGTTCCGCCGTCCGCCAGCACCAGCGGATCGATGTACCGCTGCTTGACGCGCAGGTTCACGCAGAAATGCCCGTCCAGCGCCTTGTCCGAGCGGACGATTTCCGTCATCGTGCGGAACGTCCTGAACAGCCGGACGAACTCCCCGGCTTCACGGCGCTCCTTCGGCGTTTTAAAATCGACTTCGGAACGGGCGCGCCAGTTCCGGCAGAACGCCTCCCACGATTCAAGAACGTCAGCCTCGCTCATGGAAAAGCAGTCCGCTTCAGAAATCAGCCGGAGGCGCGACGCGCGCTTCATGATTTCCGCAAGCAGCTGCAGGGCGAGCTTGTTTTCATTTAATTGCAGGACGTGGCCGGTCATGCAGAATCTTTCGCAATACGCCGCGGCCGCCTCCACGCTCCGAAAGCCAATTTCCGGCGCGCCGTCCTCGTTCTGCAAGATCAAAAGGCCGCCGTAGGCTTCCGCAATTTCCGGCAGCGTCCACTGTCCGTGCAGCGCCGCGCCCGACGGAAACATATATTCCAGCCGGTCGGCAGAAAGGCGCGGAATTTCGTTGTCCGCAACGGGATACCGGTGGTAGTCGCACACAGCCTCCACAGGAATTCCGTCCGTCGCCAACAGGCGCCGCAGCGTACCGTCGTCCTGAATCAGCCGTTCCGTACCGCGCTCGGACGCGCGCTGGGTGAGCGCGTCGCCGCACATAAAATCCGCCACATGGCTGAAAACCGGCGCCGCAATGTCGTGGAGGAGCCCGGCAAGCGTCTGCACTTTGTCGCCGGTAAAATGCCAGACAATCAGCGCGACGCCGATGCTGTGCTGCAAGCGGGAATAATAAAAGCGGTTCCTGTAGAGCGGCGTCCAGTCCGTTCCGCACAGCAGCCCCACGCCGTCAAGCCGGCGCATAGCCGGAAGCGCGGCATACGCCTCCAGAAACGCGGGAACGTCCGGCGAAAGGATTCGGTGGTACGCCGGCACATCAAAAGCGGCCGCCGCACGCCCGCCGTCCCGCAGGCGCTCCCACGTCATCGCGGCAAACTGGTTTTCTTGGGCGCAGTCCATGCTCAGCAGGAACTGGAAACGACTTTGACGTCCACCTTGTTGAACGGAATTTCAATGCGCGCGTCGTCCAGCATGCGCTTGATTCCGATAATCACGTCGTTCTTCGTCTGAACCAAATCCGACGGCGCGTACCACACGGCAAGCGTCATATTGATGCCGCTCTCACCGAAGCCGTCATACCACACCGACGGAGCGGGTTCCGCCAGCACGGTCGGACAGAGCGCCGGAACTGCTTCCAGCGCCGCAATCGCCGCGCGCATATCGCTCGTGTATCCGATGGAGACCGCAATGGTCATGCGCCTCGTCGGATAAAAGTTGTTGTTCTTGAAATTGGAATTGATGATTGAAGAATTGGGAATGCGCACCAATTGGTTGTCCGGCGTATGGATTTTCACCGAAAGGAAGCCCACATAGTCCACCGTCCCAGATTCGCCGCCCACTGTAATGTAGTCGCCGATCTTCATCGACTTTTCGCCGACGACAAAAAGCCCGCTGATGAAGTTGCTCACAGACGTCTGCGCCGCAAAGCCGATTGCGACGCCGGCAATTCCCGCCGCGCCCCAGATGACGGACAGCTTGATTCCAAACAGCGCCATCACGCACATCGCCGCAATCACGTAGAAAACGTACTTCAGCGCCTTCTGCAAGATCATCGAATGCTGGGGAAGCAGCTTGTCCGACGAAACCTTCTTGAACAGCCTGCTCAGCAGGCGGAAGACAATCCAAATGATGAAAAAGATGACGACGGAAATGACAACCTTGAACAGATTTTCCCATGTAACTATTTTTTTGAAAAAACCGATAAACTGCGCCGACAGTTTTCCCAGCGTCTCAGTCGCAACCGTCGAAGCGGCGTCCGCCGCCTCGTGCAGCGCGTCAGTCTGTCCTTCCATAGAAACCACCTTCGTTCAAGCATCCTTTTCGTTGTGCCGGCATATATCGCGGATCACGCATTCGTCGCAATGGGGATTGCGCGCCGTGCAGACATACCGTCCGTGCAGAATCAGCCAGTGGTGGGCGTGCTGCATATAGCGCTCCGGAATCCGCGCGACAAGCGAACGCTCCACTTCTTCCGGCGTCGTCCCTTCCGCAAGTCCGATTTTCGGACAGATGCGCAGCAGGTGCGTGTCCACCGGCATGGTCGGCTTTCCGAACACGACGTTCAGGACGACGTTCGCCGTCTTCCGCCCGACGCCGGGAAGCCGCATCAACTGCTCCCGGTCCGCCGGAACTTCGCCGCCGAATTCCTCCAGAAGCATCTCGCTCAGCGCGATGATGTGCTTCGCCTTCGTCCGATACAAGCCTATGGATTTAATATACGAAATCAGCCTGTCCTCGCCAAGGGAAACCATCCGCTCCGGCGTATCGGCGATTTCATACAGTCCGGCGGTCGCCTTGTTCACGCTCCTGTCAGTCGCCTGCGCGGACAGCACGACGGAAACGAGCAGCGTGAACGCGTTCGTCCATTGCAGTTCGGAAGCCGGATTCGCATTCTGCGATTTGAAACGTTCGAAAACCGCACTGATTTCCGCTTCTGTCAGCAATTGCATTTGAAACACTCCAAAATTGCGGGGAAGGCACACGCCGCGCTGCACGGCGGATGCCGGAGGGCGGCATGAATGAACAGCGCGTTCCGCCCCGCTCCTTATTTCACTGCCGCTTTGAGCGCGTCCGCCTTGTCCGTCTGCTGTCTCTTATACCCAACTGACGCTGCCGACGAACTCTAGGGTGTAGATCTCGGTGGTCGCCGTATCAT
>CAMWPF010000004.1 GCA_947176045.1 uncultured Treponema sp.
AATTTCAATTCATATTCCATCACTCATTTTTTTATTTGAAATTCCTCCATTTGATACAATTTTTATTTCTCAAATCAGACCTATTTTAGGAATGAATTTTTATATGGTTTTTCATATTTCCTCACCTATCATTATTTTGGTACTAGGACAAAAATTTTCAGAATTTTTACAAAAACCTAGTTTTTCACTTTTATGTCTTATCATTTTATATGGATTTACTATGTTTTTTTCGGGAACAAGAGCAAATATGCTTGCAACTGTTTTAGTTATGGGCTTAACATACTTACTTTATTGTTTTAAGAAAGAACATCAATTAGGAAAAGTCGTATTTTTATCAACTTTTTTTTCTCTGTTCGCGCTGATTATTGTTTTTGTATTATTAACAGATTCTTCTAGCGGTTCTTCTGATATAAAAAATAAACATATTGAATCAACAGTGCAGTTATTTTTAGAGAATAATATTTCGATGCTATTATTTGGAAATGGACCTGCTTCGGTATTTTATACATCAGGATTTAATGAATATACAAATAGAACTGAATTAAGTTATTTAGATCTGTTTCGCTTATTTGGAATCTTCGGTGCAGTACCAATTATTTTTATATATATCTATCCTTTATTCGGTTTGTTAAAGAAAGGAACTTATGAATCTCTGTCATTTTTTATCGCCTATCTTGCTTATCTATTTATTGCTGGAACAAATCCTTTGTTAATAGTTCCACAGGGATTTATTGCTTTAATTATTGCATATAATCATATGTTTAAGCAGAAAGAAAATGAAAACAAACCAAGAATAAAACAAGGCAGAGTTGTTAAATATTTTTTTAGTAAAAATAACAGCAGGTTATATGTTTGATTGTAATCGAGAATCAGTAATGCGCAAGTATAATACCTCAGAACAAGTCCTCGTGCTTGGAAAGCAGGGCGGAAACAAGGACATTTGTGTCAATGACGGCGTATATGCTCATTCGCTATCTGCTCTCCCGGTATGCGTGGATCTCAGCATTGATTTCGTCAAGCGACATTTTTTGCAGCCCGTTTTTCTTTGCCTCTTTTTGAAGCTTGCGGAACGCCTTTTTGCCTTCCTCAAGGGAAACCTTTTTTTCTACCTTCAGACTGAACGGAATGCCGCTTTCTTCGACGGATTTTTTCAGAAAGACCCTGATTGCCGTCGGCAGGTCAAGCCCGAGCCGCTCGTAGATGCTTGCCGCCTCGTTCTTCAAATCCTCGTCAACACGAATTTGTACCAGTGTGCTTGCCATAGTGCGCCTCCAAAAACAGCGGAATGTGTTTGTAATTTACATGTATGCGGATGTAATGCGTTTGTCAATGAGAATATATGTGAAAAATCTTATCTTCAAGGAGTTTTCCAATGAATACACCGGTTTCCCGCGCTGAAAGTTGTTCTTCCGAAGCGCCGAAAAAAATCCGCGTTTCCGTCATCGGCACGGCGGGCGTTCCGGCCTGCTACGGCGGATTTGAGTCGCTTGTGGACAACCTTTTGGACTGGACGCCGCCGGACGTTGCGTACACGGTTTTCTGCCCGGCGAAAAAATATGAGACGCACCTTGAGTCGTACAAGGGCGCGCAGCTCGTCTACCTTGACCGCGATGCGAACGGCGCGGAAAGCATTCTCTACGACTTTGACGGAATGAGGCGGTCGCTCGGCGCGGACGTCATGCTGGTTCTGGGCGTGTCGGGCTGCCTGTTCCTGCCGTACATCAGGCGGCGGTTCAAGGGAAAAATCATCACGAACATCGACGGGCTTGAATGGAAGCGCGATAAATGGAGCTGGTTCGCGCGGCTGCTTTTGAAATTCAGCGAGCGGATGGCGGTGCGCTGTTCCGATGTCATCATCGGCGACAACCGCGGAATCACGGACTACGTTGCATCGGAGTACCGGGCGGCGGCGAAAAAGCGTGTCGAGCTGATTGCCTACGGCGGCGACCATGCCGCGAAAGTCAGCGACGATTCCCTGTATGAATCGTATCCGTTCTGCAAAGAGCCGTATGCCGTTACCGTCTGCCGCATTGAGCCTGAGAACAATATCCACGTGATTCTGGAGGCGTTCTCCCGGCTTCCCGGGCGGCAGCTTGTCGCCGTCGGCAACTGGCAGAATTCAGCCTACGGAAGAAAGCTGAAGGAAGCGTTCTCCGCGTTCGGGAATCTTCATCTGCTTGAGCCGGTCTACGAGATGCACACGGTGAACTGGCTCCGCTCGAACGCGGCCTTGTACGTCCACGGACATTCTGCTGGCGGAACGAATCCCAGCCTTGTGGAGGCGATGAACCTTGCGCTGCCAGTGCTCGCGTTCGACTGCGTGTACAACCGCGCCACCACCGAAAACAAGGCGCTCTACTGGAAAACGGCGGACGACATTGCGCGCATTGTAATGGAAGAAAGCGGACGTTTCCCTGAAACTGCTGCGGCCATGGCGGAAGCCGGGCGGCGGCTCTACACGTGGGAGCGGATTGCGGCGCAGTACAACGCGCTGTATTGACGGAGCGGACTAAAAGGCGTTTCTGCCGGATTGCGTCAGATGGAAAAATCCGCGTTCATCTTTTTCGACAAAGCTTTTTGCACGGCAGCCGTCAAGCGCAGCGGAAACCGTTTTCAAAGCGGCGGCAATTTCCGTTTCATGAACAGGACGCCCCTTTTCCGTGAGAAATTCCAAAACTGCCTTTTCCCGTTCTGTCGGCACATACATCTTCTTACTGTAGCAAAAAAATACATTCTGTTCCAGCCGCGCTTTCTCGGCTTTCCTTTTTCCGCAAGATCTGATACAAAAGGCGCATGGAATTCCTTTTGCCGGGCAGGGCGCCGCGGAAAGATGCGCATCGGTTTTTCTCAGCCGTCATCGCGGCGCTGTTCAGCAGCGAAATTATGCGGCAGGGGCTTAAGTACGGCATACGGGTCAAACTGAACCTTCCCGCGATTTTCAGACTGTTTTTCCGCAGGAACGAAAGCCGCCGCCCGGGGAAGGCTGCTAGCTGTGGTAGTGAGTGCCGCACTGCACGATTTCGACTGTCTCTCCATTGATTCGGTAGACAATCCGATTGAAGTCGTCAATCCGGCGGCTCCAGTAGCCGGAAAGGTTTCCTTTCAGCGGTTCCGGCTTTCCGATGCCTTCATAGCCGCCGCGCTCGATGTCCTTGAGAAGGGCGTTCGCCTTTTTGAGAAGCTTCCTGTTTTCCTGCAACGCAAGATAGTCTTCCCATGCTTCTTCGGTCCATGTTTTTTTCATGCTGCTATGCCTCAATCAGTTCATGCTCGGTCAGCTTGCCTTCCTTTGCATGGCTGATTGAAAGCGCCAGCCGCTCTTGGTTTTCCGCGCTGTAGAACGGATCTTCGTTGGTGATGTCGAACGGAATCCTGTGCTCGCGGACAACTTTCTTCGCAAAGATGTTGAACGCCGCTGAAATAGAAAGTCCCACGTCCTTGCAGAACTGTTCAAACTCCTTCTTCGTTTCGTTTTCCATTCTCACGCTTACGTTCATCATCTGTTTCCTCCTGGTCGAATCATATCGACTTATAATAAGTATCTTTCACTTAAAATATAGCCGCAATTCTGCGCGCAGTCAAGGATTTCGGCGTTCAGCTGAAAATACAATTGTTCACTATGATTTTCGCCGCCGGGCGTTATGATGGTTCGTGCCCCGGCGATTCCCGCTCTTCAAGCATCCGCCGGATTTTTTCGCGCACCTGATTGAGGTCCGCATTGCACAAGTCCGGCAGGAATGAGGCGAGCTGTTCCGGCGCGAAGTCCCACCACTTGAGGCGCAGGAGCAGTTCCGCAAGCTCCCCGTCGAATCTCGGCTTGATGGGGCGGCAGGGGTTTCCGCCTGCGACGGTGTAGGGCGGGATGTCCTTTGCCACGACCGAGTACGCCGCGATGATTGCGCCGTCGCCGATGTGGACGCCCGGCATGACGCGGCACTCGCGCCCGAGCCACACGTCGTTTCCGATGACGGTGTCGCCCTTGCGCGGCAGCTGCGAGAGGTGCGGCGGCGTGTTCTCTTCCCATCTTCCGCCGAAGACGTTGAACGGATATGTCGTAACGCTCGAAAGCCGGTGGTTCGCGCTTCCCATGATGAACTGCGTGCCGCTCGCAATCTGGCAGAACTTGCCGATGATGAGCCGGTCGCCGAACTCGGGGTAGTTGAAGAGGACGTTGCGCTTCTCGAATAGTTCGGGCGCGTCCGCATCGTCGTAGTAGGTGTAGTCGCCCACAAAAATGTTCGGCGCGGTGATGACGTTTTTAAGGAACACCGACGTCTTGTACTCGTTCGGAAAAATCTGATCTGGGCTTGGGATTTCGCTCATGCTGTCCTCCTGGATATGCGGATTTTTGGAAATGCGCTTTTGGAAAGTATCCATGCTTTCCGGCTGAAAATCAACACCCTCGACGCAGGTCGCCGGGGTATGAAGTCCTCCGCACGAATCAACATGCCTCGGCTCAGATGCCGGGATGTGAAGTCCTCCGCACGAACTGGGCGCGCGCTGGACAGGCCTTCATTTATACCGTTCCGCCGTTTCGCGAAAGATCTTGCTGATTTGGTTCAGAACGTCGTCGGAAAATGTCGAAAGCAGCTCGCTTTTTCCGGGCTGCCGCGAGTTTTGGACGGGCAGGAAGAAATGGTAGGGCTGGACGTCAAGCGCCGCGCTCAATTTTGAAAGCGTGTTCGGAGAAATCCATTTCTTTCCATTTTCAATGTCATTTATAAAGTTGAATGTAAGGTCCGCCTTTTCTGCAAGCTGCATTTGCGAAATATTCTTCCCTTTTCTGAATAGCTTCACATTTTGTCCAAGCAGTAGCCGTATTTCGTTTTCCGTCATAATACTAGAAACGTTCCCATGCTATTAGTGTGAAAATTATAACTGATGGATTGACAGATAATCAAAATGTTGTCAGTATGTAATTATCTGCTATTAGTTAGTATTTGCGGAGGTACGGCATGAACATAAAGAAATTTTGGAAACTATGGGCGCTTTTTGCGCTTGCCGCCGGATTGGTTCTTGCCGGGTGCGATTTCATATCCAGCGAAGAAGAGGAGGAAGAATCCGGCGGAAGCGAGAATTCTGGCGGAAGTGGAGGCAGCAGTTCGGGCGTTCCCGCTCTTGTCGAGGGCGAATGGACGGACGGCACGATTTCCAAAAACGGCCAGACAGATACATATTCCATCGAAGTCAGCAAGGGAACGCGGTATTTTGTGTATCTGAATGATACGGATGACGGTGATGGTACAAAAACCGCCGATATGGGATTGAAAATATATCACAGCGATGGCACGGCAATCAGCAGCAGCTATAACAGCGTGCAAAGCTGTTGGGAAAAGCCGTTCACGTTCCTTGCGCCGAGTGACGGCACAATTACGATAACTGCGGCATCCTATGGTGGATTTTCAGGATGGGAATATGGTGTTGGTACATATGCAATAAAATACACATCCCGTCCGGAATATGATGTGCTTTCTAATGGAGAGTGGAAAGAGGACCGCATAATTGCAAATGGGCAGACGAATAAGTATTCCATCGAAGTCAGCAAGGGAACGCGGTATTTTGTGTATCTGAATGATGCGGATGACGGTGATGGTACAAAAACCGCCGATATGGGATTGAAAATATATCACAGCGATGGCACGGCAATCAGCAGCAGCTATAACAGCGTGCAAAGCTGTTGGGAAAAGCCGTTCACGTTCCTTGCGCCGAGTGACGGCACAATTACGATAACTGCGGCATCCTATGGTGGATTTTCAGGATGGGAATATGGTGTTGGTACATATGCAATAAGATGCACCTCCCGTCCAGAATATGACGCGCTTTCCGATGGAGAGTGGAAGAATGACAGTATCATTGCGACAGGGCAGACAAACAAATATTCCATAAATGTCGTTGCTGGAACGCAGTATTCCATATACTTGAATGATGGATATGAGGGAGACGGTTCAAAAACTGCCAACAGGATAGGATTGAAAATTATATACACCCAAGATTCGAACAGCGACAATCCTGTCATTTGCAACAACTATAGCAACGCATGCAAGCTGTATGTAAAACCGTATACATTCACTGCGCCGAGCACTGGCACGATTATCATAACCGCAGCAGTTTATTCTTCCGGCTGGGAAAAAGGCATCGGCACATACGCAATCAAATACATGAGCGGCAGCTGATTCGGCAGTGCGGAGAACTGAATGAAAAAGAACGCCGTTTTAATGAGCTGCTTTTTTCTCTGCGTGATGTGCCTGCCTGCCGCGGCAAAGGGGCGCGCGCCCGCGTGGGTGACTGACTGGAAGTCGGCGTTTCCCGATTCGGCGTACATAGCGCAGCGGGGGACGGGAAAGACGGCGGAGCTGGCGCGGACGGATGCGATTTCGGCAGTCGCGCGCTACCTTAAAAGCGAAGTGCAGGCGACTCTTTCCACATCATTTTCAACATCAGGAAGCGAGGAGCGGACGGAAACGCAGGAGGACGTCCTCATAACATCGCAGGCAGAGCTGTACGGCACGGAATTCACGGAGCCGTACCTGTACAAGAAGACATGGTGCTGTGTGGCGTACATCGACCGCGCCAAGGCGTGGGCGCAAATTCTTCCCGGCATCCGCGCAAAGGAGGCGGTGTTCCTTTCGTTCATGGAAAAGGCGCAGGCTGATGACGAGCCGTTCCGCGCGTGCGCCTGCTACAAGGACGCGTGGGACAGCGCGCAGGATTTCTTCGCCGCGCTCGCATACGGGAGGCTCATATATCCCGGGGCGGACGCGGTTTTTGCCGAAAGCAAGGGACGCGCCCTTTCCGTGCCGTCGCTGCTCGCCGCGCAGAAGGCAGGCGTGTCCGTGCGGATTGTATGTCCGGAAGATGCGGACGGAATCATTCGGAACGCAGTCGCGCGGAAATTCGAGGAGGCGGGATTCGCCGTTTCGGACGACGGATGCTGCGCTGCCGAGGCGAAGATCGAGCTGAACGCAGAAGGCGGCGATCCTGTTGCCGTGCGTCCTTCGCTCACCGTGACGGTGCGGGGCAGGACGGGTGCGGCCGTGCATTCGTTCCAGTGCCGGGCGGAAGAAAAGACCGCCGCATATTCGCTTGAAACCGCAAAGCGCCGCGCGCTTCCCAAGCTTGCGGAGGCGGTCGGCGCTCAGTTCCTGCAAGGTTATGAGGGCATACGCCCGTAACATACTGTTCATCATACCGATTACCAATACGGAGGAAAAAATGAAACGATTGATGTACAAAGCGGCTGCCGCCGCATTGGCGCTCGCGCTTGCCGGATGCGCTTCCACAAAGGGTGTTGACGTGCCGGTTGCCGACAAGAAAGACATCGACAAGGTTGTCGTGGTGGATTGGGAGGACAGGACGCTGGGGCTGGATGCCGCGCCCGAGTGGCTTGTCGCCGCCCGCAAGGGGAATTCCGACAAGGCGAAGCAGGATTTGAGCATTGAGAGCAGCCGCATCGTGAAGGTCAGTCCCGCGACGGGAAAGACGCAGGCACAGGCGCAGGCGTTCTCCCGCGCCGGATTCGCGTACTCGCAGGCGGCAGAACTTTCGCAGAAAGTCATCGGCCGCGTGGGACAGGGACTGAACGACGTGAACCAGCTTGAGGCGGTGTATATTGCTGCGAGCGAGACAAAGGCCGATATGAGCGGACTCCGCGAAGAGCGCGGCTTCTGGCAGAAAGTGCGCCGGACGACTGCGGACACGAAGGATCGCGAGGAGTACTACGTGTACTACACGGTGTATTCGATGAGCCAGGAATCATGGGACGCGCTCTGCAAGAAATATCTGATGGATGTAATGGGCGGTGCGAACCTTGAGACCGAAACGCAGAAGAAAATCGGCGCGCTGTTCAGCGAAATGAAAGAGGACGCAGACAAGAAGGAGCTTAAGAAGGCGCAGGAAGAAGCGGCGCTGTACCGTGCGCAGGTTGCGCGGCTTGAGGCGGAAAGCGCGCGCTACAAAGAATCGCACTCCGCCGCATCAAAAGACCCGGCAAAACAAGCAGTTGAAGATGCGAATCTTACGCTTGAACTGATGCTGAAGTAAGGTAAAAAGGGCGGAACGAAAAAGGAAAAGGCTCGTCCGCCCGAACTACACAGTGCAGCGTGCGATGACTGCGCATTCTGTTATGCGGCAGTCGTACGCCATACTGTGAATCAGTAGTAGGAGGATTTTATGAAAAGAAAATTAGGGATGTTTCTTTTTTCATGTCTGTTGGTTCTTTTGATTACTAGTTGTGATGAAGTTTTGTCTGTAGTAACTCCCGGAGAAAACGGTGAAAAAGTTGTGAACAATTATGTTTCTATGCTTGGCGACAAGGTATATGACGAAAGTGTTTCTATGAAAACATGGAACGACATAGACATTTTTGAGGATGAAGATATTGTTGCAATGATGGATAACTTGCTTTTTAAAATCGAAAACGATAAAGAAAGAATTGTCGTTTTAGGTGATAAGGACACTGCTGTTGAAATCAGTTTTTTCGATGGTGGCTATACATATACTGTATTTTCATCGATGGAAAGTTTAAATCGTATGTTTAATTAAAGTGGAGGAAAAAATGAATAGATTTTTTAAAATACTTGCAATAGCATTTGTATTATCACCACTTTTCTTTTCGTGCTCAAAGAAGCCGCTTACCCTTGACAAGGAAACTTCTATGAAAACTTTGCTTAGAGCGAGTGACGATGAAATAACGGAACTCGTTATAAAAGAGGCAATAGAAAAGGGAAATTTATCTGAAGAAAATATAGATGTTGAATATATTTTGCGTGATGCAAAAAGCCAGGCTATTGCCGTGAAACTAAAGATTAACTAGAGAACAATAGTAAGGAGATAATTATGAATATGAAGAGGACGACATATATTGTTGCGGTATGCCTTGCCATTTTGGGAATTGCTGGGTGCCATGGCAACCAAGCAGATGCGATATTTATGGACGCCATAAGGAAAGGGGATGCGGCTGAGGCAGCCCAACTCATCGAAACAGGCGCGAATGTAAATGCGAAGAACGGCGACGGCATGACTGCGCTCATGTACGCGGTAAAGAAAAATAAGGCTGGCATTGTGAGGTTGCTTGTTGAAGCAGGCGCGGACGTAAATTCCAAAAACGGCGACGGTATAACCGCGCTTTCTATGGCGGTGAACGATGAGCGCTCCGACATTGTGAAGCTGCTTGTTGAAGCAGGCACGAACGTGAATGCGAAGAACAGCGACGACATGACTGCGCTCATGTACGCGGTAGAGGGAAACAATGCTGGCATTGTGAGACTGCTTGTTGAGGCAGGCGCGAACGTGAACTCTAAGAACAGCGACGGTATGACTGCGCTTTCTATGGCTGTGAACAAGGGGCGTTCCGACATTGTGAAGCTGCTTGTTGGAATGGGCGTGGATGCAAACATCAAGGACAAGTACGGTATGACCGCGCTCATGTACGCGGTAGAGGGAAACAATGCTGACATTGTGAGGCTGCTTGTTAAAGCGGGCGCGAATGTAAATGCGAAGAACGGCGACGGTATGCCTGTGCTTTCTATGGCGGTGAACGATGGGCGTTCCGACATTGTGGGACTGCTTGTTGAGGCAGGCGCGGACGTGAACTCTAAGAACAGCGACGGTATGACCGCGCTTTCTATGGCGGTGAACAAGGGGCGTTCCGACATTGTGAAGCTGCTTGTTGGAATGGGCGTGGATGCAAACATCAAAGACAAGTACGGCATGACCGCGCTCATGTACGCGGTAGAGGGAAACGATGCTGGCATTGTGAAGCTGCTCATTGAAGCGGGTGCGGACATTGACGTTCAGAACGAGTATGGCATGACTGTACTTATGCGCGCGACGAAACAAGGAAGCATTGACAGTGTGAGGCTGCTTGTTGAAGCAGGCGTGAATGTGAATGCGAAGAACAGCGACGGTATGACTGCGCTTTCTTTGGCGGTGAACGATGGGCGTTCCGACATTGTGGGGTTGCTTGTTGGAATGGGCGTGGATGCAAATATCAGAGACAAGTACGGCATGACTGCGCTCATGTACGCGGTAGAGGGAAACGATGTTGGCATTGTGGAGCTGCTCATTGAAGCGGGTGCGGACATTGACGCTCAGAACGAGTATGGCATGACTGTACTTATGCGCGCGACGAAACAAGGAAGCATTGACAGTGTGAGGCTGCTTGTTGAAGCAGGCGTGAATATGAATGCAAAGAACAAAGACGGATGGACTGCGCTTATGCGCGCGGCGAGGGATGGCAACAGTGATATCGTAAAGCTGCTCGTCAATGCGGGTGCGGATATAAATGTGCAGGACAGCTACGGGATGCCTGCCATCATGCGCGCGGCGAAGGCCGGCAATGTCGATGTTGTGAAATTCCTCGTCAGTGCGGGTGCGGACAATGCTGCTAACGCGGAACAGATTATCAGAGAAATTGAGATTGCGAGAGCGCGGGATGAATTCGGAAAAACCACCCTTATGTATGCGGCAAGAGATGGCAATGCTGTTGCAGTAGAACAGTGCATTAAGGCGAAGGCAGATGTAAACGCACAGGACAATGACGGCAGGACTGCACTTAGATACGCAGCGGAAAAAGGCAGTTTATCTATCGTAGAGCGGCTTGTCAAAGCTGGCGCGGACGTAAACGCGAAAGCCAATAATGGCGGTACTGCGCTCATGGCTGCTGTAAATGCTGGCAGTATCGATGTCGTAAAATTGCTCATAAAATCGGGTGCAGATGTAAATGCGAAAACCAACGATGGCAGTACTGCGCTTATGGTTGCAGTAAATGTTGGCGATGCTGTTGCCGTAAAATTGCTTATCAAATCGAGGGCGGATGTAAACGTAAAGAACCGCAGAGGTATGACTGCTCTTTCATATGCGAAAAAGAATGGCAGTGCCGATATCGTAGCACGCCTTCTTAAAGCTGGTGCCCGATAATGCGGACAGTACGGACGCATTCATTGAAGAAGATACGGACATGGACGGGCAAAATGTAGAAGATGTGGAAGAACTTTCTATTGAATTGGATGCGAATGATGCGGACGGGGAGGAGCAGTTCGAAAATGAGGAGACAATGGAAGCATAATTTTGCGCAGTTTTCAGCAGACGATTTTGTTGCTTGCGTCTTATGACGGACGAAAATAGCTCATTGAAATAAAAGAGCGGCGGTTCTGCCGCCGCACAACTACAACCATCGGCGGATGAAAAGCGCAAGGAATGACAAATGAAATTACAGAAAATGATGTTTGCCGCGGTTGCGGTGCTGGCGATTGTCTGCGCGGGATGCAAGGATTCGGAGGATGCTGGATCTATTCGTATTCCTGCATATTTGCGGGTGGACGGTACGGAAATTGTGGACTGGAGGGCTGACATTCCTGCGGAGGTTTCCATTCCCGACGGCATAACGGCAATCAATGACAATGCGTTTTATGACTGCGACAGGATTCATAGTGTGTTCGTTCCTCGAAGCGTCACCTATATCGCTGAGAAGGCATTTTATTCCTGCGGTTCCCTTGAAAGTATAACAATAGGGGATGGCGTGACGTATATTGGCGAATATGCGTTTGCAAATTGTCCCGATTTAAAGGATGTGTACTACAATGGCGATTTGGAACAGTGGAGGGCGGTTGAAAAGTATAATAAGCCATTCGGTTACTCTAGATATGACCGTGGAACTTCCTATTATTATACGAAAGAGAGAGATGTTACCATCCACTGTACGGACGGCGATACCATAGAATAGCAGTTGCTTCAAGGAGCCAGAAAAATGCGTGCAAAGCGAACGTTCGCGGCCATATTCCTTGCGGCGGCAGCCGGATTTGCCGGATTCGCGCAGCCGAAGGGAAACGTCGTCGTCCTTCAGACGGAGCTTCAGAACATATCGGGGAATGCGTGGCTTCCCAACCACCTTCAGAGCCTGATTGAAGAAAATGTGCAGAAGTACACAGACTTTTCGACTGTGGTTGACGAGGCGGCGGAACGGAAGGTTAAGGAGCAGCAGCGCCGGTCGGAATCAACCGCGCACAGCGAAAGCGACATTATCGAAATCGGAAAGCTGGTGAACGCGCAGTACGCGCTGTTTTCTTCCGCACGGAAAGTGGGGAGCGCGTACACGCTGAGCATTGACTTTACGGATCTGACCACGGGCGTCCACAAGGCAACTAAGACGAGCCGGCAGTACGGCAGCCTTGAGGAGCTGTACGCGCGTCCCGGCGCAGTTGACGAAGTGACGCTCGCTTTGTGCGAACGGCTCGGCATCGCTTTGAGCGCGGCAGAACGGTATGTCCTTGAGCACGGCGAGGCAGACCTTTCCGTAAGCCAGCAGCTCGAGCTGGAAAAAAAGGAGCAGGAACGCTTCCGCCAGCAGATGGAAGACCTTGACGTGCAGATTGCCGCGCTCGGCACGTCCACGCAGGCGGATGCGGAGACGCAGCAGAAAAAGCTTGAGGCGCTGCACGCCATGAACGAACAGAAGCTCAAGGCGGCGCAGGAGCGCGAGCGGCGCCTCCTTGAAGAGCAGAAGAAGCGGCAGGCGGATATGGAGGCGGAGGCGAGCCGCAAGGAGGCGGCAATCCAGCGGCGCAACAGCATGAGTGCGGAAATCGAGCGCAAGGTAAAGGACGTGCGCGCCGCCAAAGTGCAGAATTTCAATATAATGGAGCGCGTGGCGTTCCTTGAGACGAAGAAAAAGACGTTCAATGAATTGCAGGAAGAGCTTTCCAACCGCATGAATGAGATCGACCGCGAGGCGGATGAGGAATTCAAGGTGAAGGAAGCCGAAATAAAAGCGCGCCCATGGCGCGCCGCCGAGCTTGGAGATGGAAAGCCGACTGACGGTGCGATGAAACGCAGGAGCGACGAGGTGCAGGAGCTCCTCAACCAGACGCGCGCGCAGGCAGACAAAGAAAAGGCAGCCGTTGAAAAGGAGCTGCAGCCGACGAGGGACGCATTGCTCAAAGAAATCATCGGCGACTACCAGTTCCTCGAAAATACGACCGTAACAATTTCATCGATAAAAAATGAAAAGGATATACAGTACAGCATCGGCGCGTTCGACGGAAACACGAATTCCTGGCCGGTGCTGCTGTATTTTTACAACGACGGAAAGGAAAGCATCGGGCAGTACCAGGCTTCCATTTCGTATTATGCTTTGACGGGAAAGAAGCCGTTTGCGGAAATGAGGGGCAGCTTCCGTGACAGCGGGCAGGAAGAGCTTGCCTACAATGAATTTCTTGATGCTGTCGATATGTACAACTCCCTGTTTGCGCGGAGCGAGCCCGTCCTGACGTTTGAAGTCGATTATATTGTGGAACCGTGGAGCGTTCCGTCGCAGTATGGAATCCGGTTCAAGGAACTGCGCGTAAAGGAAACCGTAAAGGAAGACGTCCTGCTTAAAGAAGAAATATCGGATCTGAATAAGACGGTGTCCTTCCCCGAGTGCCAGATTCAGGCGGAATGCTATGCTCAGATTATGCCTCCGACAAGCAAGGCTGTTCCGGCGTACCTGCTGTATGAATTTGCGCTCGCGGAGGAGGCGGGCGGGGACGATGCGTCGGCCTTGAATTTGATGCGCCGCGCCGCAGAAAAAGGGTACGCTCCAGCCTTGAGCTATTTTGAAAGAAAGGAAGAGGAAGAGCTTGAACGGCAGCTCGCGGAAGACCGGGCGAAATTAGTTGAAAAAGAGCGGCAGCGGAGGGATGAAGAGCTTGAACGGCAGCGGAAGAAGGTGCAGGCAAAGACATTGTATCGTTCCAGCCGGCTTGGATTTGCGTTTGGCGGAGCCTTCTCCCCGTCAGTGCAGAACTATACGGTTGAAATAAAGCGCAACAGAGGGGCGTCGGTTTTTCATTTTGGAGGAGGCGGCGGCTTATGGGCCCGCAACGGAGGTGTCGATGCGTTGTTCGCCTATGGCCTCATCGGACTTTCAATTCCTACCAAGAGGATCCGGCCGTATATTGAAGGTGGCTGGGGCATAGGTGGCGTGCAGATGAGCGAAAAAGCGCATTTCGGCAGTTATTGGTATGGAAAGGGCGCTCTTGAACTGCGGCTTTCTCCGTATGTCTCACTAGACGCTTTCTTTCGGCCGCAAGGCACGTATTATACTGAAAAAGGAGAGGAATATGTGGATGAAAATGGAGAGACGAAGAACAAGGAGAAGTACCATTCTATCGTAGCTATTGCCGGCGGTGTGGGCATTACGTTTTGGAAGATATTTAAATAAATGCGGCTGAAGGAAGCGAGCCTGCCTTTGGCAGTCCGTCATCTTTCTGCCGTCCGGCGGGCACTCACTGTCCGGCGCTTCGGGCGGCCTTCTTTTCCGCGATGGACTCCCGGATGCGCTCCTTGAGGTGGCTGATGGAATCCTTGTAGGCGGCGCTCTTCATCGTCGGGAACCGCCGCACGAACGATTCGGCGAGCTTGTGGTGGCGGCTTTCATGCTCGACGCGCTTCAGCAGCGATTCGCTGAACCGCCCGCGCTCCTGCTTCGCCTTCTGGCGGACGGACTCAAGCATTTCCGTAAGACTTCCGCTTCGGAACCAGTCCTCGTTCTGGTAGCGGTCCTTCAGCGTCTCGCCGAAATCCTTGAGGCGCGCGATGTAGACGTTGAAGTTGACGGCGCGGCGGACGGAAACCAGAATGTCGAGGATGAAGGCAAGGCCGAGCGCGCTTGCGGCGAGCTGTATGTAGATGTCCGCGAACTGCGCCAGAAGCCGGACGATGAGCGGCTGGACGAATTTGAGGACGGCGACGGTCATCACGCCGAACAGAAGCGAATTCTGGAGGCAGATTCTGCCGTGCAGGTTCAGCGGAATGTCTCGGCCGCCGGCGGAGATCTTCTTGTCGGAATAATCCCACCACTTTGTATGGAAGATTTTTTCCAACGCGTAGCCGGCGGCGTATTCGACGGCGGAACACAGGACGACGCCGGTGCAGAACAGCCGCCAGACGGGATTCTGGAACGCTTCCGGCAGCGAAAGCAGCAGGATTCCGCCGATGCCGTACACCGGACACAGCGGTCCGGTCAGAAAGCCGCGGTTCACAAATCGATGTTCAAAAAAGATGCCGACATAGGCGACTTCGCACAGCCAGCCGATGGCGCTGAAGAACAAAAAGACAAGGAACGCCTTTGAGAGTTCGATTGGCTGCAAAAAAATCTGGGAAGAGTCCGCATAGTTCGCAAGTATATCCAGCATGCCTAGACTGTAGCCGTTTTTTTCCGCCTTTTCAAGCGTTCTGCCGCCGCGCCCGCGCATTTTCCGCGGCTTCCGTTTTTTGCGTGCCGCCATTGTTGCAGGCCGCAATACTTGTTAGAATGAAAAGAACGAGAGCATATATGGCAAAATTCCTGTGTGTCTGCCTGAGCGCGACAATCCAGCGCACGGTAACGTTCCGGACTGTATCCGTCGCGTCCGTGAATCGTTCCGAATCGTACCGCGAGGACGCCTCCGGCAAGGCGGTGAACGCGGCGCGCGTCTTGAACGAATTGGAGCCGGGGTGCGCGGCGGCAGTCTGTCCGCTCGGCGCGGAGAACGGCGCGCGCTTCTTGAACCTTGCGAGGCGCGACGGGCTTCCGGTGATTGCCGTCGAAACGCCGGGTGCGACGCGCGAATGCTGGACGCTGCTGGACCGGATGAACGGTACGACGACGGAGCTGGTCGTCGGCGAGGCGTCCGGCGGCTTTGATTTTTCCGCGGCGGAGGCGCGCCTTGTCGAAGCAGTTTCCGGCGCGCTCCGCGGCGCGGACGCCGTCCTGCTTGCCGGAAGCCGCCCGGACTGCTGGTCTCAGGGACTGTCCACATGCATCGCGCGGATGGCGGTCGGAGCGCAGAAGGTGCTACTGGCCGACTATTGCGGCGCTGATTTGGAGCGGACGCTTTCCGTCTGCACGCCCGCAGTCATAAAGATAAATGAAGAAGAGTTTCGGAAGACGTTCTGCGGCGGACAGTATCTTGACGAATCCTGCCTGAAGGCCGCGGTCGCGGAAAAAAGCGCCGCCCTGCGGAACGCCGTCGTCGTAACACGCGGAAGCCGCTCCACATACGCCGCCGTGGACGGCGCGTTCACCGAATTCGGCGTGGAATCCGTCTCCGCCGTGAACACGACGGCGTGCGGAGACGCGTTTGCGGCGGGATTCTTGTACGAGTACGTCCAATCCGGCGATTTTTCCGGCGCGCTCGCCAAAGGAACATGGTGCGCCGCCCGCAACGCCGAAAGCAGACGCCCCGGCTCCGTCGCTTCCGGCCGCCCGTTCCTCCGCTAGATGCGCAGGAACGCCTTGTATCCGTTGAACGCCTGGCAGATGTCTTCCTTCGCTGTGATTTCCCATGGCGCGTGCATGCTGAGTACTGCGACGCCGGCATCGATGACGTTCATGCCGTATTTTGCCGCAAGGTAGGCGATGGTTCCGCCGCCGCCCTGATCCACCTTCCCCAATTCTGCCATCTGGTAGCTGACGTCCGCCTTCGCCATGGCGCCGCGGAGCTTCGCGATGAATTCAGGATTTGCGTCGCTGGCGCCGCTTTTTCCGCGCGAGCCGGTGTACTTGTTGAAGACGATGCCGCCGCCGAGGAACGAGGAATTCTCCTTGTCGTACAGCGACGCGTTGATGGGGTCATAGGCGGCGTTGACGTCGCTGGAAAGCATATTGCAGAAGGCGAGGCAGCGGCGCAGCGTGAGGTCGCTGTAGCCGCCCGGCAGCCGCGCGATGACTTCGGCGGCGGCGTTTTCAAAGATGTGGGACGCCATTCCCGTCGCGCCGACGCTTCCGATTTCCTCCTTGTCGACGCAGAGGCAGCAGGTCGTCCGCGCGCCGGCCTCCGTCTCAAGCATCGCCTGCACGGACGCGAACGCGCAGGAGCGGTCGTCCTGCCCGTAGGCGAGGATCATCGCGCCGTCAAAGCCGAGGTCGCGCGCCTTTCCCGCCGGAACGATTTCCAGCTCCGCGGATTCAAAGTCCTTTTCTTCGATGCCGTACTTCTGCTTGAGGAGCGCGAGGAGGTTCTTCCTGCCCTGATCTTTCTGCGCCTTCTCCTCTTTGTCGGACTTTCCGTCTTTTTCAGCGTCGTCCTTGGATTTCGGCGGAATTTCCATTCCGATGATGACGTCGAGGTCTTCTCCCTTGATCAGTTCGGAACCCTTCTTCTGCATCTGGTCCTGGGCGAGGTGCGGCAGGATGTCGGAAATGCAGAACACCGGGTCGTCCTCCGCCTCGCCGATGTTCACCGCGAGCGTCGTTCCGTCCGTCTTGCAGACGACGCCGTGGATGGCGAGCGGAATCGTAACCCACTGGTATTTTTTGATGCCGCCGTAGTAGTGCGTGTTCAAGTACACCAGAAAATCCTTTTCGTATATCGGATTCTGCTTGGCGTCCAGCCGCGGAGAGTCGATGTGCGCGCCGAGGATGTTCATGCCGTCCTCGATGGCGCCGCTTCCAATCTGGAACAGGGCGACCGCCTTGCCCATCTTCTGGATGTACGCCTTGTCGCCGGGCTTGAGCTGCTGGAATTCCGAAATGTCCCGGTAGCCGTGCGCGCGCGCATTTTCAATGATGAGGGAGACGCATTCGCGCTCCGTCTTGCCGCCGTCCAAAAACGCCTTGTAGCCGTTTATCAGTGCTTCGTTCATAAAAACTCCGTTCGTCTTGATTTCGCTTTGCTCCGCTTTAAATAAAGTGAAGAATGCGGGTTTTGTCAATTCTGATTCGGGAAGGAGGCGCCCTCTCCGCCGCCCTGCCGCAGTTTCCGCCCCTCCCGGCGGGAGCCGTTCTCTTGGAACAGGAGCGACTCCAGCTCCGCGACGGTTTCGGCGATCTGCCGCGCGCCGTTTTCCAACAGGAAGGCGCGGCTCCGGAATCCCCAGCAGACGCTGATGCAGTCGGTTCCGGCGTTCCGCGCAGTCTGGATGTCTACATCGGAGTCGCCGATGTAGACGGCGTCTTGCGGCGCGCAGCCGAATTCAGCGAGGACGGCGTTCACGGCGTCCGGCGCAGGCTTGATTCGCGCGCCGTCCTTCGCGCCCGCCGCCGCGTCGAGCAGTCCGCTGAAGTATGCTTCCGCCAGCGTCTGGACGGCGAAGTCCGCCTTGTTCGAGACGACCGCCGTCCTGATTCCGGCGGCCTTCAGCTTTTTCAAAAGTTCCGGAATGCCGCCGTAGGGCTTCGTCCGGTCGGCGCAATGGACGGCGTAGTGCGCCTTGAAGTCGGAGAAGACGGTTCCGACGAGCGCTCCGTCCGTTTCCGGCGGAACGGCGCGTTCAATGAGCCTGCGGATGCCGTTTCCGACGAACTTCCGGATGTCGCCGAGCGTGCGCGCGGGAAGTCCGTTTTTTTGCAGCGCCGCGTTTGTTGACGCCGCAAGGTCTTCCAGCGTGTTGAGGATGGTTCCGTCCATATCGAAAATCGCAGCTTTGTATTTCATGTTGGTACCGCCGGAATGACTGTACACCGATGCGCGGAAAAATGCAATTTGCGGAGCGTCCATCCGCCGATTTTGCGCACATCCGGCGAAAATCGGAGTATACTGGTTGCATGAGGGATTTGAAAGAATGGAGCCGCTTTTTTGCGCGCGGAACTGCGCTGCTGCTGTGCATGGCGGCGCCTGCCGCGCAGGACGCCTCCCGCATCGTCCGGCATGATGGCGGAAGCTACACGCTCGTGGAGCGGACCGACTTGCGGCGGTACGACAACGACAAATATGCGGGGCTTTTGAGCCGGGAAGTCCGCTCGTTCATTGCGCCGTCGGAACGCCCGAAGCGTTCCGGCAGTTCGGGAAATTCGGAAAGCGTCTACGACGGCAATTTCTACGTTGTCGAAGCGGTGAAGCGCGCTTCGCGGGAAGTGGGCGCGGGCATTCACGAGGCGATTCCGGCAGTGTTCACGATTGACGGCGACGGGCGGCTGACGATGCTTGAGGACAACGGCTATCCCAGCTTCCGCAGCTTTCCGGCGTTCCCGGAGGCAAGGATCAGGCCGGGCGACTCATGGCAGGCGAAGGCGGAGCGCGCGGTCGATCCGCTGAACAAGGGTGTCGTAACGCGTATGCCAATGCTGGTCGCGTACACCTATCTGCGCGACGATACGTTCCGCGGCGAGGACGTGTACGTCTTTTCCGCGGAATGGGCGACGCGCTACGGAACGCCGTTCATCGATCCAAACGGAGACGCCGACTTGAAGGCGGCGCAGGGAAGCCACAAGGCGACGATGTACGTGGGCAGGCAGACGGGAAACGCGCTTGTCGTCCGTGATGCTGTCGATGAATATTTCGTCTATGCGGATGGAACGCGGGTTGCCTTCAAAGGAACCATTTCG
Source organism: uncultured Treponema sp. (assembly GCA_947176045.1). Classification (GTDB taxonomy): domain Bacteria; phylum Spirochaetota; class Spirochaetia; order Treponematales; family Treponemataceae; genus Treponema_D. Next base: position 19,286 of record CAMWPF010000004.1, read on the forward strand.
CTTTTTACGGAATATCCGCCGGCCGTCGACCGCGGCAGGATCATTCCGGCATTGCAGCGCGTGGCGGGCATTTCCGAAGCGGAGGCGAAGGCGCTTGCCGTTGCGCCGTCGGGCGGAAGCGGAACAGGCGGCGCGTCCGTCGGAAGGAAGCCGCGTCCGCAGCAGGTTCCGTCCGACGGCGGCTCCATCGTCGTCGAAAATACGCCCGCCGGAATCCGGCTGACCATTCAGAACGTGCAGTTCAAGGCGGACAGCGCGGAACTTCTGCCGGGGGAGGACGGCCGTCTGGACGGCATTGCGTCGGTTCTGAAGGAGGCGCCGCAGTCGCAGTTTCTGGTGGAAGGACACACGGCGGACACAGGGAATCCGCGCGGCGAGCAGCGGCTTTCCGAGGAGCGCGCCCGCGCCGTTGCGGAGGCGCTTTCCGCGCGCGGAATTCCTGCGGAACGGTTCATCTGCAAGGGAAGCGGCGGCAGGAAGCCCGTCGCCGACAACGCCGCTCCCGAAGGAAGGGCCAGAAACCGCCGCGTGGAAATCACTATTTTGGAATGATGAAAGCGGATTTTTACAAACGGGAGCCTGCCGGCAGGCGCAGGCTTCTGACGGAGCTGCCATGAACATTCACATTTTGGAAATGCCGTTGGATTTCGGGGCGAGCAGGCACGGCTCCGACATGGGGCCGTCCGCAATCCGCCTGGCGGGAATCCGCGAGCGCCTTGAGGCGTTGGGACATCAGACGGTCCGCTACGACGCGCCGGTGCAGATCAATCCGCAGGAGTACGAGGAGCCGGGGAATCCGAAGGCGAAGTATTTGGAGCCGATTGCGCGCGCGTGCGGAGTGCTTGCGCGGGAGGTTGAGGCTGCGGCGGAGGCGGAAGGATTTCCGCTGGTGCTCGGCGGCGACCATTCGATTGCGCTCGGCTCGCTGGCGGGAATGGGCGCGTTCGCGCGCCGCCGCAAGAAGCGGCTCGGCGTCCTGTACGTGGACGCCCACGGCGACTTCAATACGCCGGAGACGACGCCCAGCGGAAACATCCACGGAGAATGCCTTGCGGCTTCCTGCGGCTACGGTCTGGATGCGCTTACGAACCTGCACTATCCGGGCGCGAAAGTGTCTGCGCAGAACGTCTGCTTTGTCGGAACGCGCGACCTTGATCCGGGCGAGCGGGCGCTCATGAAGGCGGCGGGCGTAACGGTCTTTTCGATGAGCGACATCGAGCGCCACGGATTTCCTGCGGTTGTCAAAAAAATCGTCGTCTTTTTCAAAAGCCATGCGGACATCGTCCACGTCAGCTTCGACATGGACGTGCTCGACCCGATGTTCGCGCCGGGAACGGGAATTCCGCTTCCGGCAGGCCTGACGAACCGCGAGGCGCTGCTCCTCATGGAGGAAATGGCGGACACCGGGCTGGTCAAGTCGGCGGAAATCGTCGAAGTCAACCCGGTGCTCGACGTGCAGAACCAGACTGCCGTCCTCGCCGTCTCGCTCGCCGCGCGGCTCCTCGGCGAAAAAATCTATTGACTGCCGCTCCGATTGTCACGGCGTCGGAAAAACACTAGAATGACTCTTATTATGAAGACAATCGACGGAAGCAACCTTAAAATAGAAGATGTGTGCGCGGTCGCGCAGGAAAATGAGCCGGTCCGCTTGTGCGGCGAAAGCGGCTTCCTTGAGACGCTGAGAAAGTCGCGCGAATTCCTTATGAACTACATTGCGAAGGGATTTCCGACGTACGGCGTTACGACGGGATTCGGCGATTCCTGCGCGAACCAAATCAGCCCGGAAAAGGCGGCGGCGTTGCAGCGCTCCTTGGTGGCGTACCACGGCATCGGCGTGGGCGGAGCGTTTTCCCGCGAGGAAGGCCGGGCGATCGTCCTGTGCAGGCTCAACTCCAACGTCAAGGGCGGGCATTCGGCAATCCGGCTGGAGCTTGCGGAACGGATGCAGGAGCTTCTCAACAAGGACGTCATTCCCGTGATTCCGCAGCTGGGCAGCGTCGGCGCGTCGGGCGACTTGACGCCGCTTTCGTATCTGGCGGCAGTCATCATGGGCGAGCGCGATGTCTATTACAAGGGGAAGGTCGTTCCGGCGGCCGAGGCGTTCGCCGCGGAAGGAATCGAGCCGCTGCCGCTCGCCGCGAAGGAAGGGCTTGCGCTCATGAACGGAACGTCGGTTATGACGGCAGTCGCGTCGCTTGCATGGCAGAAGGCGCGCCGCCTTGCGGACATTTCCGACTTCCTGACGGCGGTTACGTCTGAGATCGTGCGCGGCAAGGAAGTTCCGTTCCGCGCGAAGGTCAGCGCAATCAAGAACCATCCGGGACAGTCGGAAAGCGCGGCGTACATCTTCAGCATCGTGAAGGATTCCAAGCGCGTCTACAAGTACGAGGAATTCCTTGAGGCGATGGGCTCGCTGGACGGCAAGAACTACGAGAAGCGCGGACAGAAAATTCAGGACCGCTATTCCATCCGCTGCGCGCCGCAGATCAACGGCGTCTTCCGCGACACGCTGCACGTTGCGCGCGGATGGATCGAGCAGGAGCTGAATTCTGCCAACGACAATCCGCTCGTTGACATTGAGAGCGGAAGCCTGTTCAATACGGGCAACTTCTACGGCGGGCATATCTGCGCGGCGTGCGACTATCTGCGGATTGCGCTTGCGAACGTGAGCGACTTGTCCGACAAGCAGGCGGAAGTCATCATCGACGGAAAATTCAACGGACTGACGGAAAATCTGATTCCCTATACGGCGGACGACGACGCGCAGGCAGGGCTGCGGTTCGCGTTCAAGGCGGCGCAGATTACGATTTCGGCAATCAGGGCGGAAATCCAGCATTATTGCGGCGCGATGAGCATTCATTCCAGCCCGACGGAGGCCTTGAATCAGGACAAGGTGAGCATGGGGACGATTTCCGCGCGCAAGCTGTCCGAGCAGATTGATTTGGCGTACTTGCAGCTGGCCGTCCACCTGCTGGCGGCGTGCCAGGCGGTCGATTTGGTCGGCGCGGAGGAATTCAGCCCGAAGACGCGGCAGGTTCACGGCGAAGTCCGCGCGCTGTCCGCGTTTGTTACGGACGACCGCCCGCTCGACAAGGACGCTGCGGCAGTCGCCGGATGGCTCAAGACGACGGAGCTGTTCGCCCCTTCCGCAGGCTGAATTCCGGGCGGCGGAGCTGAAAGGTGGCGGGCCGCATTTTTATTTTTAAACAGCTTTCGCAAAATCCCGAACATCCGTATGCTTGGAAGGCAGCGCGTCCATGAGAAAACCGTTCATGGCAGTTTTGAAATCTCCGCCGGCTGCGCCGTTCTTTCTGCTTGACGGTTCCCCCTGCACGTCAGTACCTTCCATAAAGAATTGATGATGGAGGAAGCTGGATGAAGCGTTTTTTTGGCCTGTTGATGGCGGGGGTGTGCATGGGCGGTATATATGCGGAGCAGTTTGCGGGCGCGGCGGATACAGATCCGTCCGCGCTGGGGTGGATGCAGGGATTTCCTCCTGCAAAGGACAAGACGATCCTTGCGGCGGACGGCTCGTTCTTCACGTTTCCGAAGCTGCGCTACAGCGTGAACCATATGCGCGAGTTCTTCCCGACGCGGAATGTCGCGGCGGCGCAGGAAAAGTACCATTCCTTCAAAATGCGTCTGGACGACAGAATTGACTCGCTCGTCTTTACGCCGTGGGATGCGGACGCGCCGATGACGTGGAAGGAGTCGCTGGACGCCAATTACGTGGACGGCGTGATAATCCTGCACAAGGGGAAAATCATCTATGAGCGCTATCCGGCCGGACTGCGGCAGGACGGCGTCCATGCGGCGATGTCCGTGAGCAAGTCGTTTACGGGAACGCTCGCGGCGGTGCTTGTTGACGCGGGCGTCATCGACGATTCGAAATTGGTTTCGTTCTATATTCCTGAGCTTGCGGATTCGGGATTCGGCGACGCGACGGTCCGGCAGGTTCTCGACATGACGACGGCAATCCAGTACAGCGAGGATTACGACGATCCGGACGCGGACGTCTGGAAATTCGCGGCGGCGGGAAACGTCTACCGCCCGGCAGGCTACAGCGGGCCGCAAAACTACTATGAATATCTGGCGACGGTCAAGAAAATTCCGGGACAGGAGCACGGCGAGAAATTCGGCTACCGGACGGTCAATACGGAAGTCGCAGGCTGGCTTGTTTCCCGGGCGACTGGAAAAAGCATCACGGAATTGATTTCGGAATGGATTTGGAAGCCGATGGGCGCGCGCTTTGACGGATACTATTTGGTCGATCCGTCGGGAACTGCCTTTGCCGGCGGCGGATTCAGCCTGAACCTGCGCGACATGGCGGCGTTCGGAGAAATGCTGCGCAACGGCGGAAAATTGGACGGAAGGCAGATTCTGCCGCGGAGCGCCGTCGAAGCGCTGTCCCACGGCGGAAGCCCGGAAGCGTTCGCGGCGGGCGGCGAATATCCGAAGCTGGACGGCTGGAGCTACCACGATATGTGGTGGATTACGAACAACGCTCACGGCGCGTACATGGCGCGCGGCGTCCACGGACAGGCGATTTACATCGATCCTGCGGCGGAAATGGTCATCGCGCGCTTTTCGTCGAACCCGCTGTCGTCGAACAAGTACATCGACCCGGTGTCGATTCCGGCGTATGAGGCGGTCGCGGACTATCTGATGAAAAAATAGCGCGGGGCGCGAACCGCACGGGCGGCGGTGGGGGGGGCGGGGGGGCGGGGGGGGCCCGCCCCCCCGCCCCCCGCGCGCCCCGGGGGGGTAAAAAGAACAACACCCCCCCCCCCAACACCCACAG
>CAMWPF010000005.1 GCA_947176045.1 uncultured Treponema sp.
CCCGTGGTGCCCGGCCCCCCGGCGCGGGAAACGCCCCGAAATTCAAGCGCCAGCAAACACTGCGACGGTCTTGGGACGCACAGACACAACCGCGCCGGAATCGAGCGCCGCGGCCGCGCCGCCGTCAGAAAATTCCACGCCGTCCGTGACAAGCCGCCACGCGCCGTCCGCAGGCAGGGCGAATTTCACGTCGGTTGAAACGGGATTCGCGATGACGAAAATCCGCTTCCAGCTGTCGCCGCACTTTCCGCCGTCAATCCGCCATGCAAGCACCGGCTCCGGCAGCCCCGCCGCGAGGTTGTCAACGAACGCCAGCGCCTCTGCGACGAGCGGCGCGTCCGCCATTCGGAACGCCGGATGCGCCCGCCGCAGGGCGATGAGCTCCCTCACATACGCCACGACGTCGCGCTTTTCAGCGCAGCGCGTCCAATCCAGCGCGTTGATCCGGTCGCAGATGTTGTACGAATTGCGCAGGAATGCCTTCGACTTGTCGGGCAGCCAGGCGACGTCGTACAGCTCCTCGCCGGAACGCAGGATGTCCGCCGGAATTTCCTTCGTCCGCAGGAATTCCATGCCGGCGTGCAGAATCGGCATTCCCTGCGCCAGCAGAATCAGCGAAACCGCCATCTTCTGCATCTGCTCGTAGTAGGATTCCGGCCTGCCCGGCTCGACAAGGCGCAACTTGTCGTTCAGCGTGAAGTTGTCGTGAATTTCCGTGTAGTTTACGGAAAGCCACGTATGCTCCCCCCACGGATTGGGATTCGCAGTTCCTTCCACCAGCTCCGCATCGACCTGCGGATGCGCCGTCGCGCCGACAATGCCGAATTTCACCGCCTCGCGGCGGCTGCCGTTGTGGATGAAGCCCGGCTCGCCGTCCGAAAACACCGGGCCTTTGACAGCGCAGCGGATCGCGTCGTTGAAATGCCCGACGCGCGGCATTTCCACGGCATTGCACATGCTGGCAGGAACCATCTTCCCGGCGTCGTACATCGCCCAGCCTTCGCCGTACACCAGCACGTCGCCCTTGATGCGGCGCAGCGCCGCGTCGATTTCGTTCATCGTTACGACATCGTGCAGTCCCATCAAGTCGAAGCGGAAGCCGCTCAACTTGTATTCTTTGAGCCAGTAGCAGAGCATATCGACCATATACTTGCGGAACATCTCACGCTCGCTCGCCGTGTCCTCGCCCGCGCCGGAAAAGCCTTCCACGCGGAAGAAATAGCCGGGAACGCAGACGCCGAGCGCCTGATGCAGCCCGTCGTTCACGTGGTTGAACACGACGTCCATCACGACGCCGATGCCTTCGTCGGCAAACGCCTTGACGAGCGACTTCAGATCGCGGATCCGAACCGCGCCGTCATACGGATTCGAGGAATAGGAGCCTTCCGGAACGCCGTAATTCTCCGGATCGTAGCCCCAGTTGAACAGTCCGTCCTTGATTTTCTGCGCATACGCCGCGTCGTGCGTCCGGGCCTCATCGACGGAACGGAAGTCGAAGACGGGAAGCAGCTGGACGTGCGTCACGCCCAATTCCTTGATATGGTCGAAGCCGCTGGCAACGCCGCCGACGCTCGTTCCCCGGAACGCCGCGCCGCCATACAGCCGCCGCAGGGATTCCGGGCCGTTCCACGACGGCGAGGACGAAACGTCCGCGACGTGGACTTCATACGCCACGACATCGGACGGGGAGCGCACCGCCGGAGCGGAAACAGATTCCCAGCCGTCGGGATTGGTGCGGCTCAAATCGACGACCATCGAACGCCCCCCGTTCACGCCGCAGGCATGGGCATACGGGTCGGCGGAATGGTTCCAGACGCCGTGGACAAGCACCGCGTATTCGTAATAGACGCCGTGCAGATCGCCGCCGGCCGCCGCCGTCCAAACGCCGCAGAATCCGGCGTCAGAACGCCGCGTCATCGCAATTTTCTGAGAAACGGCGGAATCCGCGCCGTCGGGATACAGCAGCAGAAGAACCTGCCGCGCTGTCGGCGCCCACAGCCGGAATTCCGTGCGTTCCGCAGAATACAGCGCTCCCAACTCTGCGTCGGTGAGGTATTTTTCCTTGAATTCCGCGGAATCGAAGTACCATTCCAGCGCCGCCGTATTTTCGCCGCCGCACGTCGTGCTCAGCATCCGCCCGCTGAGCACCAGCTTTTCCAGATAATCCTTCTGATGCTCCGCGCCGTTCCATTCCGGCGACAGATCGTGCGCCGCAAACGGTTCCGAAATCCACCGCGCCGGACAGCCGAACGTTCCGCCGCCCGCGCCTTTGGCAGCGGCCGCAGAATCGGCGGCGCCGCAGGATTTTCCGGAAATACGCAGCGCCGTCTTTTTGTTCGGCAGAAGCGCGGCGCCGTTTACGCAGAGCGCGGGAATTTCCGCGCCGCCGGCCGCAGGCACGCGCCATTCAATGTCGCAGTCATAGCCGCCGGAACGCCGCCTGATTTCCGCGCAGAACGTCCAGCCCTTCCCGAACGGCAGCCGCGCGCTCCAGGCATCGCAACCCGCAGGCAGGCACGGACGGAATTCCAGCCGGTTTTCCAAAAGGCGCGGAACGAAGCCCGCCACATCCTGACAGACGGCGCGCACGTATTCCGCGAGGCTCCACGCCTGCGAAAACGTGCCGGAAAGCTTCGGATTGCCGTCCGCGTCCGGGCGCGCGTGGATGTTCTCGCTCAGCGAGCCGGCGCATCCCCAGTCCAAAATCAGCTTCGCCTCATTCTGCAAAATAGCGCCCGCCGCCGCCGGAAGCGTACCGCAGGAATGCAGCGCCGCCGCAGAAATGTACGCGCCCGACGTCCATTCCCAAATCGTACCGTTGTGGTACGCCGCGTCCTTGTTGTGCATCGCCGGATTTTCATGCTCCGGGTGGAAGATTGGATCCTCCGGGCTGAGGCTGAACAGTCCGAACAGATTGACCAGCTCGCGACTGACATTTTCCAAAACGGCGTCCGCAACGTCAGGTGCGACGAACGGAACGCCGCGCTCCTCCGCGCCGCACGGAAGGATGGACGGCGCGGTGATGGCGAACAGCTGGTTCGGGCGGACGCGCATATCCTTCGCCCATTCGCCGTAGCCGCCGGGCGGAAGCCGGTCGGCGAGCGCGCGGCAGTCCTCGTTCCAGAAGAATTCCGCGAACGAATCCTTCACTTTTTCCGCAAGCCTGTCGTACGCTTCGGCCTTTTCGGAGGCGCCTTCCATCCGCAGCAGGAACGCGCCGATCTTCAACGCTGAAAACCACAGCGCCTGCACGTCGTTTGCGCGGTCGCCGCGCGCCGACCACGGCTCCTTTCCTCGGATCCGGGCGTCCATCCACGTGTCCGCATCGCCGTGCTTCAAAAAGCCGTGCCCGTCCGTCCGGGCGATGTCCGCGTCGATGGCAGTCTCGACGGTGCCGCGAAGCCTGCGGAACGTTTCCACATCGCCGGAATACTGCGCGTACTCCCACAGCGCGCGGATAAACCACAGCGTTCCGTCCGCCGTATTGTAGATGACGTCCTCCGCATTCCGATAGCGGTTCGGAATCCGTCCGAACGTCGGGCTTTCCGGGCGCATGTCTTGAAATCCGGCGAAGCCGAGCAGGACGTCCCGCGCCTCGTCAAAGCAGCCGGAGGCAAGCAGGCAGCCGCACAATGAAATGAACGTGTCGCGCCCCCAGTTGTCGCGGAACCACGGCAGCCCCGCCCAAATTCCGCGGTATTCCGCGCCGTGGTCTTTCGTCGCGAGCATCCATGCGCTGAACCGCGCCCATTGGACGGATTCGTCAAACCGCGCGTCTCCGGAATGCACGGCGGCCTTTTCCAAGAACGCTGAAACAGCCGCGCAATGGCGTTCTTCCGCGCGGGTTTGCACGAGTCTGAGCGCCTTCGCAACGGCGGCTTCCTCCGTGTCCTCAAAGACAAGGTACCAGCCGTCCGCTTGGAACGTCGGAAACGACGGCGCGCCGGAACTGACAGCGGAACCGCCGCTGGAGTAGCCGCAGTCCGCAGGCTCCGCGGAAAGCACAAGGTTCCGCCCGTCTACGGCAAAGGAAAACGGAAACGGCGCGGCGACCGCGATGCCGCAGTCCGCGCTCACAACAGTGCAGTTGTCCGCCGACGACTGCCGCCAGCGCACCTCCATCGGAACGCAGGCGTGCGCCGGAGCATCATCGGAATCCGCAGCGCCGTCCGATTCCGGGCGTTCCGCAGATTCCGCGCCCGCAGAATCATCCGCCGCTCCTGCTTCTTCCGCCGCAGGAACCAGCGGCACAATATCTTTGATTTCTACAGCAAAGCGCGCGTCCGACCTTACATGGAAGAACATCGCCTGCTCGTCAAGCAGCAGGGAGCCTTCCCACTTCTTTCCGCCAAAATCCGCGGAGCATCCCTGCGGAAAAATATCCGCAAAATCAGCGTCGGTAACAGGCACGCCGTCCAATGAAAATCCGCCCGCATACCGTCTTTCGCCGCGGTAATATCCGTTCTTGCCCGTGCCTTCCGCAAACAGCAGCTCCACATATCCATCTTTTTTGTCCGTCCACGCCGCCCGGCGGCCAGAATTGCGCGCAATCTTGATACTCATAATTCATATAGAATAACTGATGGAACTTGAATCTGCAACTGGTTTTGCATTCTGCGCGGCATTTCCGAAACAGGCGGACTATGTTATGATTCTGTCATGGAATTTGCATCATGCCGCCTTTTGATTCCGGCGTTCGGCGCAATCCGCCTTTCCGCCGCAGACAGCAGCACGCTTGCCGAAGCGTCCTATCTTTCAGAAGCCGGACTGCCCGAAGCCGAATCGGACGGACAGCCGCCGCTGCCGCGCGTCTTCCCGGAAGATGAAGCGGCGTTCCAGCATTGCGCCGTCCTGCAAAGCGCTGCCGGCTGGCTGGCGGATTACTTCCGCGGCGTCCCGCAGGACAACCGGACGCTTCCGTTCCGCCTCCAGCTGGAAGCGCGCGGAACAGAATTCCAGCGGCGCGTCTGGCGGGAGCTGCAAGCCATTCCTTACGGCACGACCATCACCTACAAGGAGCTTGCGGAACGCGCCGGCTGCCCCAAAGGATTCCGCGCCGCGGGAGGCGCCTGCAACAAAAATCCGTTCCTGATTTTCGTACCGTGCCACCGCGTCATTTCCGCCGACGGCTCCCTGCGCGGATTCGCCTGCGGACTTGGCGCAAAAGCCGCGCTGCTCGGCTTGGAACGGCGCGGACGCGCGGCTATTTCTTCCAATACGCCGGAAGGAAGAAGATAATCATCGTGTACAGTTCCAGCCGTCCGGCAAGCATCGCGAAACTGTACCACCATTTGACGAATCCCGGAATCCAGCCGTAATTGTCCGTCGGCCCCAACGCGCCGAATCCCGGCCCGACATTTCCGACCATGGAAAGCGCCGCCGTAAACGCCGTGAACAAGTCGAGCCGCCCGATGCAGCCGACCAGCGTCGTCGCAAGAACAAGCAGGATATACAATAAAATGAACGACGTCACGCTGAACACAATGTCCTTCCTGCCCGGCTTGTTGTTCAGCCTGATGCTGAAAATGCCGTGGGGATGCAGAATCCGCTTCGTTTCGTTGCTGACCTGCTTGAACAGGACGACCCAGCGGATGACCTTGATGCCGCCGCCCGTCGAGCCGGAGCAGCCGCCGATGAAGAACAATACGAAGATGATGAACTGAGCCGCCGTCGGCCACGCCGCATAGTCCGCCGTTACGAATCCGGTCGTCGTAACAATCGACGCCGTTTGGAAAAATCCGAACCGCATCGACTGTCCGAGCGAACGGTACACGGGCAGAAGCAGCAGGGACAAAAGCAGTCCGCCGAAGACGAAAATTCCGACATACGCCTTCCACTCAGAATTTTCACGGATATCCTGAAATTTGCGGACGACGGCGTAATAGTACAGCGAAAAATTCACTCCGGCAAGGAACATGAACACCGTGCAGACGACGTCCACCGCTGCGGAGTGATAGCCGCCGACGCTCGCATTGTTCGAGGAAAAGCCGCCCGTCCCCAATGTGGAAAATGCATGGGAAACCGCGTCGATGAAGTCCATTCCGCACAGCAGGAGCAGGACTGTCTGCAACGCCGTCAGCGCGCAGTAGATGAGCCACAAATATTTCGCCGTCGTCGTGATTTTCGGCGTCACTTTGCCTTTTTCAGGGCCGGTCGTCTCCGCCTTGATGAGCTGGAAGCCGCCCACGCCGAGCAGCGGAAGCAGCGCCACCGTCAGCGCGACAATCCCCATGCCGCCGAGCCAGTGCGTCATACAGCGCCACACATTCACGCTGCGCGGCAGCGATTCCAATTCGCCTAAAATAGTCGCGCCGGTCGTCGTGAAGCCGCTCACGCTTTCAAAGACGGCGTCCGTGAATGACGGCATATATCCGCTGGCATACAGCGGCACCGCCCCAAACAAGCTTGCGGAAATCCATGCGGCGGCGACAATGACGAACGTCGATTTGACAGAAAGCTTGAATTTCGAGCGGCGGAATGACAGGTTGACCGCGCCGGCAAGAATCCAGCTGCACAGCATGGGAACCAAAAACGCCGGCAGGACGGCAGTTTCGCCGCAGCAAACTGCCGTCACCGCCGGAACCAGAAAAGTCGTTCCGACAATGCCGAGCAGCATCGTCAGAATACGCAGCAAACTGATGAAAATCATAGCGCTTTCCGTCCGGCATTCATTGCCGAAAAATTCTAAAACGCTGCGGCTTTGCGACGACTGGGCAATCAGGACAAGGTGGTCGCGCGCAGACAGCTTTGTTTCGCCGCTGGCGATTTCATACTCAGCCTTTCCAGAATGCTTGTCCAGAAGGACAAGGTATTTTCCCGGATCGGCGATTTCACGAATTTTCTTTCCCGCCGCTTTTGAGCCGGGCGTCATGACGCATTCGATGATTTCAAATTCGCTGTTGGTGATTGTGTGAATTTCCTTCACCGACGTGCCGCGCAAATGGCTCATAATGGAATCGACGACGACATCGCGCATGGCGACCGTAACATCGACGCCCAGCTTCTGCGCAATCGAAGCGAACGCCGCGCTGTTCACCAAGCTGATGGAAAATTTGACGCCCAGCGATTCCAAGTACGCCGCAAGAACCATGTTCAGCTCGTGGTTGTGCGTCGCGCAAATCGCAAGGTCGAACGAATCGATTCCTTCCTCTGTAAGGAAGCTTTCATCCGTCGCATCGGCGCAAAACACCGACGCTTCTGGAAACCGTTCGGACGCAGACTTCGCAAGCTGCGGATCAGCGTCGATGATGACGACCTTCTGCGCGTTCTTGTACGACTTTCCGGACAGCATTCTGATGACGGAACTTTTTTTCGGCTCGATGATTTTCGCCGCGACGAGCGTTCCGATTCTGCCCGCGCCGATAATCGCGATTTTCCGCAGCGCCTTCTTCTTGGAGCCGCACAGCTCCAAAACGTCGCTGACCTCGCCTTTCGCCACCAGAATTCCGAGCGTGCAGCCCGCTTCCATCACCGTATTTCCCGACGGCAGCGACGTTTTTCCGTCGCTTTCCACATACGCGACCAGCAGAGGAACAGATGAAATCGACTTCAATTCCATGAGCTTCCGTCCGTCCAGCGGACTGCCCGCCTCCACTTTGATCCGGAAAATCTGCATTTCCGAATCGTCGAACGAAACGACGTTGCTGATGGTGCCGTTCTCCATCGCGGCGGCAATGACCTCCGCCGCCTCCACGTCAGGATGAATCATCCAGTCAATGCCGTACAGCGGACGATGCTTTCCGCGGAACGTGTTCGCATACGTCCGATGGGCGACCGTCGTGTTCATGTAGTACGCATAGTTCCTGACGCGTGCAATCTTCAGTACTTCCGGATAGACCGCGTCAACGAGCGAGCACGTAATCATGTTCACTTCGTCGCTGGAAGTCAGGCAGACAAGCGCGTCCGCCGTCGCAATCCCCGCCTCTTCAAGCGTCTCAATGCTGTTTCCGTCCGCCGTAATCACCGTGCAATCAATCCGGTTGGCGGTATGGCGCATAGTCTCTTCGTCATTGTCGATCAAAATGACATCATTTTTTTCATTGACGAGCAGTTTGGCAAGTTGCAGCCCTGTGAACCCAGCGCCGACAATGACAATCTTCATGGCAGCTCCTCGATTTCAAAAACCGCGGCGTTCCGGCAGATATATCCGGCCGTCCGATTGGTATCGATGCTGTCAATCTTAATACATATCAAAGATGTTTGCAAATAATGGAAATTTCCGCCGAAGACGCAGCGCGCGTCCCGCCGTTCCTGGCAGAACCTGTTCTTCTTCCCGGCTTTCTGGTACACTGGACGCAGGACGCACGGAGGAACGATAAAATCCGCGTCGCGGCGGAAATCGGACTTGGCAGGACAATGGAACGAAAGCTGCGCGCGGTCGGAACTTCATCGGCGGAAGAACTGCGCGCGAACGGAAGCCGGGCTGCCATGATGCGGCTCAAGGCAGCGTACCCGGGAACGTGCGCCGCCAACCTGAACAAAGGAGAACTGTAATGGAACTGAAAACGGCGCGCCTCGTCCTGCGCCCCTGGAACGAATCGGACGCTGGAAACCTCTATAAATATGCGTCAGATCCGCTGGTCGGACCGCCGGCAGGATGGCCGCCGCACAAAAGCGCCTCAGAAAGCCTTGAAGTCATCAGAACCGTCTTCTGCGGAACAGAATGCTACGCCGTCTGCCTTGCGCAAAGCGAGTTTCCGGCAGCCGGCGGCACCGTCCGCGCCGATTGCAACGAAGCTCCTCGCGCCGTCGGCTGCGTCGAACTCAAGCTGAACGGCCGCACCGACATGACAGAGCGCGACGACGAGTGCGAATTCGGCTGCTGGATTGCCCGCCCGTTCTGGGGGCGCGGCCTCATTCCCGAAGCCGCCCGCGAGCTGCTGCGCCGCGCATTTGAAGACCTCGGCATGCGCGCCGTCTGGTACGGCTGGTACGACGGCAACGAACAGTCCCGCCGCGTGCAGGAAAAGCTCGGCTTCGACTTCCACCACACGTGCCCCGCCTGCCCCGTCCCGCTTCTCGGCGAAACACGGATCAGCCACACCAGCGTCCTCACTCGCGAACGCTGGTTGGAACTGAACGCGCAGATTGACAAATATTAAAATCCGCCGCCCGTTTGTCTACCAAAATTCATTCGGAAAAAAACTACAAGAAACTGGAAAAGGCGAAGAACAACGCCGCATATCTTGCCCGACTCGATTTGGCTGATGAGCAGATTCGCGAAGGCAAGGTTGTTGTGAAAACAATGGAAGAACTTGAGACGATGGCGGCTGAATGAGCGAAATTACGTTTTCAGAGGAAGGATGGGACGACTATCTTTATTGGCAGGCTTAGGACAAAAAACACTGCAAAGAATTAATCGTCTTTTAAAAAGCATTTCCCGCGACGGTGCTTTGTCGGGCGAAGGCAAACCCGAAAAATTAAAGCACAAAGACAGCGAGTACAGCAGACGCATAAATAAAGAAAACAGACTTGTCTACAGTATGTCCGAAAATAAAATACTGATAAAAACGTGCCGCGGTCATTACGAAGATTGATTTTCCAACAGAGGAAAAAAATAAACCGACCAATCCAACCTGACCGACCGAAAATCGGACCTGACAAAAACAGCGTGTTTCCGAATCCTGCCATCCCGGAAGTGTGCTTTATCAAAAACATCATCACGCGGAAAAACATCATCGTGGGCGACTACACGTATTATGACGACAAAAACGGCGCGGACGCGTTTGAGGACCACGTTACACCTATTCAGGGAACAGCGGACATGAACAAAGCCTTAGGCAGCAACTGATTTTCCGCATTCCTATTTTTCTCTCTATGTTATAGGAACATAAAAAGAGAGGAACAGCACGGGCAAGTCCTGTGCCGTTTTTTGCGTTCAGCCAATTTGCAATTCTTTACAGCACTGCATTCTGCGCTACCGCTTCGGCATGGAATCCACAATACATTTCAGCGTTGTCCGCACTGCATGGATTTGCGCGCGGGCTTGCGGCGCAATCATCATAAAAACAGTTGTTTCTTCTTGCGAAATTCCGCCTACTTTGTACCGCCCGCACTCACCGGCGGTATGCGTACTTCGTTCCGTTGGCTTCGGGGACGGATGATTCGTTCCAGCGGTAGCCTTTGCTTTTGAGGTGGCGGCTTGTTACGTTGAAGTACGCGTGTCCCGAGGTGCTGTCCCATGCCGTGTCCACGCAGTACCAGTCGCCTTCGATGTTCACGACGTTCCACGAATGCGGAGTGCTGCTTTCCGACGTGCTGTAGACCGTAACGCACTCGATTCCCAGCATATCCATGAACAGCTGGAAGCACAGCGAGAATCCGTGGCACATCGCGCTGCGCTCAATCAGAACGCCGTAGGGAGTCCTGCTGTTTTCCGAAACGCCGCCGTGACCCAGCACCGCCCAGTCGAATTTCGCGCGCGTAATGTAGTCGTGGACGGCAAGCTCTTTCTGGTAGTCGCTCATGCCGTCCGTGATGTTCTGCGAAATCGCTTTTGTGGCGGCGCGGAGAATCTCCCGGTTCTTTTCCGACAGCGCAGAATCATCGCCCGATGTGTACGCCCGCAGAATCGCAGGCGCGTCGTAGCCTTCCGACGGCGCAGGAGAGGACGCGTTTTCGGCTTTGGGCGGATTTTGTCTGGGCTGATTTCGTTCTGCGATTTTTCCGCCTTGCGAAGGGCGAGCAGATTTTTTGAGGCAGCTTGAAAACGCCGCTTTTGCCGCCGCCGTGTCCGCGCAGATGAGGAGCGCCGCGCAGTTTCCGCTCACGACTGCCGCGCCTTTTTTGGCGATTGCCGCCTGTGCCGGAGCGTAATAGCCGAACAGCTCGGCGCGACTTGCCCTGTATGTTTCAAGCGACTTTTGGACGGCGGCTCCGTGCTTCGGGTCAGACAGGACAAGGACGGCAATTTCGCTGACTTCCGCGCCTTCCGCATAGAACACCGCGCCGCCCGAAACCTGTTCCGCTTCGAGCAGATAGCAGTTCGCCACCCAGTCGGAAAATTCTTCGTCCGAAGAAACTTCGCACAGCTCGGGCAACTCGCGCAGGCTTTCGATGATTGCCCGCGCAAGTTCCTTCGGCGGCAGTTCCGCATTCCATCCGCCAGCACACGCCGTGAACGGAATGGAGGCCAGCAGGTTGAACACGCAGATGAACCGTTTCGCGTTTTTCATTTTAACTCCTATAAAAAATCACTCGCGATTTTGAAAAATCATTCCGTCAGTTGAGCGCGGATTCGAGGAAGCGTTTCACTTCGGCGGTTGTTGCGGACGCGGAAAAGTATGAGCCGCTTCTCCAGTCGGCATCCGGGGCAAGCTTTTTGAAGTCCGCGAGCGCGCGCTCAGGACCTGCTCCGCCCGACGTGCAGATGGGAACGACTTTCTTTCCGGCGAGATTGCTGTTCTCCACGAACGTCCAGACGATTTTGGGCGCGTTGTACCACCAGATTGGAAAGGCGATGACGAGCGCATCGTAGCCGTCCACGTCAATCTGCCCGGCAAGTTCCGGCCGTGCGGACGCGTCGTTGCATTCGCGCGCGCTGCGGCTCTTTGCATTGTAGCCGTCCAAATCCGCCGCCGAGTACGGCACTTTCGGCTTGATTTCCGCGATGTCCGCACCGAGCGCTTCCGCCGCAGTCTGCGCAAGATGCCGCGTGTTTCCCGTCGCGCTGAAATAGACGACGAGCGTCTTCGCCTCCGCGCCCGTAAGCATCAGCCCTGCGAACGCCATTGAAAGCAACAGTTTTTTCATACCCATAATTCCTCCAAAAAATATTTAAATTTGTTACCGCACCAATTTTGCGACGCTTCTGTCTTCCGCAAAGCCCGCGGCGTTGTACAGGACAAGAATGTCGGTGTAGCCGCCGCGCTCGATTGTCTGGCTCAGCCGTTGGTTCGTGTACCGCAAATCGACGACATCGACCGACTCAAACTCGCCGAGCATAAACGGAACGAAGCAGTTCGCATACGAATCTTTTATGACGAGCGCGGCGCGTCCGTTTTTGCGCTCCGTTTCGATATGGACGCGTGCGAAGTTTCCGCCGAAGTACACCGCGTACTTGTCCTTCGTTTCGAGCGCGGAACAGTCGTACAAACTCCGCTCCGCTTCCGCGTCGCCTTTTTTGACGGTGTACGCGATTTCTGTTTTCGGCAGGAACAGTTCAATCGTGTCGCCGTCAGTCTGAACGCCGAGCTTCGACTGCGTTGTTCCTTGAAAATTTTCGCTCGCCGTTACAATGTCAAAGTCGCTAGCTTTTGGAACGCGGAATCCCTGCGCCGCCGCCCACGCCTGGTACACGTACAACGCCGCGCGCGTCTTCCAGTGGTGGTCGCTCTTGTAGAAAAGTTCCTCGTCCGCATGATGTTTCAAAACGGAATCCGCGTCGAAATACGAACCGGCGGAAAGCGCGTTTTGAATCTCTTCCAAGTACAAGTCTTCGTTGTACGGCGAGGCAAACGGCGGAAGCTTTCCGCGCAGTATGCTGACCGCGTTCGGCACAATCATCACCGAAAGCCGTCCGCCGAACTGTTCCTTGTACATGCTTTCAAACTGCGACAGGAACGCGATGTTGCGCCGCGCCGTGTCGGAAGTAAACGCGCCGCTGTGCTTTTCGATGAGGTAGCCGTCCTTCGCAAAATAAATGTCCTTGCTTTCGGTTTTGAGCATAAGTCGCTCCGCCGCCGTCTTCATCTTGACCCAGCCGTCCCGCCACACAAAATGGTCGGCAAGGTACGTTTCAAATTCCGAGGAAAATTCGCCGCTCGAAATCCGTTCCGCCGTCAGCACGGGAAATTCCGCAAGAAACCTGTTTTCCGTTTCCGAGAATTCTTTTTTCGGCAAGATGAATGTTGCAGGCGCGAGCGTTCCAATCAGCGCGCAGAACATGATGATTGTCGCCCACGAGTGCGCGCCGCTTTTTTCAGATTTCATTCCGCCTCCTTCAAAACCGAAAGTACAAAAACGGATTGAACGACGCGTCCACAAGGTACGCCGCCGACAAAACAAAGACGGAAGCATACGCCGCGTTCCGCACCGCCGAAAGCGCAATGCGCCCGCCCGAGAATTTTCCGCACGCCCACGCGGCAATTCGCTTCGGAACGCCCGTGCAGCAGACGGCGCACAGCACAAGCAAAACGGCGTTATTATAGAGAAGATAGATTGTCTCGCCGTTTGCAAAACCGCCGCCTGCGCCGAACAGCGTGCCGATGAACGAAACTCCTTCGCCGAGCGTCTCAAACGCGAACAGCGCCCAGCCGAACATCACGAGCGCCATGCAGCAGCAGTGCCGGAAAAACGGCGGAAGTTTTTCGATGTACGCGCCGAACACGAATTTCTCCGCGAGCAGAAGGACGGCGTAGTACGCGCCCCACGCGACGAAATTCCAGCTCGCGCCGTGCCACAATCCAGTGAGCAGCCACACGACAAAAATGTTGCGGATGTGCCGCATCCGCCCCGCCCTGCTTCCGCCGAGCGGAATGTACACGTAGTCGCGAAACCACCTCCCGAGCGAGATGTGCCACCTGCGCCAGAATTCGGCAATGCTTTTCGATTCATACGGATGGTCGAAATTTTCCGGGAACGAAAATCCGAACATTCGCCCAAGCCCGATTGCCATGTCCGAATAGCCGGAAAAGTCAAAGTAGATTTGCAGCGCGAACGCGACGATTCCGAGCCACGCCGTCATCGCGGGAATTGCGGAAGCGTCCATTTCCCGCACCGCGTTCCACAAAAGCCCGATGTTGTTCGCAAGCAGCACTTTTTTTCCCAGCCCGAGCAGGAAGCGGCGGATTCCGTTCGCAAACTGCGCGGCCGTGTTCGTGCGCGATGCAAGCTGCGCGGCGACCGTCTTGTACTGCACAATCGGCCCTGCGATGAGCTGCGGGAACAGCGCGATGTATGTTCCGTACGAAACGAAATTCTTCAGCGCGGGAGTTTCCGAGCGGTACACGTCAATCAGATATGAAAGCGTTTGGAACGTGTAGAACGAAATTCCGATGGGCAGGGCGAGATGCAAAAGCCGCGCGTCCGTTCCGAAGATTCCATTCACTGTGCCGATTGCAAAGTCCGCATACTTGAAGAACGCGAGCATCGACACATTCAAAGCGGAACACACAATCAGCGCGGCCTTCGCCCGCTTCGGCTTTTCCGATTGCTTCAACGTGCTGATTGCGATTCCGCCGGCGAAAGAAAGCGCAATCGACGCAAGCATCACAAGCACGTACACCGGCTCGCCCCACGCGTAGAAAACGAGGCTGAACAAAAACAGCGCGCCGTTTTTCAGCCTGCGCGGAACGGCGCAGTAGACGAGAAGAACTGCGGGCAAAAACACGAACAGAAAAATCAGGCTGCTGAAAACCATTGCCCCTACTCTCCTCCGAACGTCCTCACGGCGATCGCGTTTAGGTTCGTCATGTCGCGCTCGCACTCGCCCGCGTAGCCGTTGAAAAAATGAACGAACCACGTGCAGCCTTTTTTGACGGAGGCGGGCGTTCCCGTCCAGTACCACGCGCTGCCAAGTCCGCCCATCGCCGCGCCCGCGTCAAGACGGTGCATACTCTGCAAGGACGCGTTGACCGCCGCCCTGTTCGCGTAAATCGTTTTCAGTTCTTCCACGCCGGGAAGCCGCCAGCCTTCGGAATGCGCTCCGCGAATGTGATGCGCCGCCGCATAGTGCGCCGCGAAATTGGGCGCGGTTTCTTCGTCCGCCGACTGCGCCTCAAACCGCACGCATTCCACACTCCTGTGAACGCCCACGCCGAGCGCGCCGCCTTTTTTCACCGCGGCGATGACGGCTATCGGAAGGTTTTCGGTATCGAGCGCGGAAAGCGTTCCTGCCTTTACAAGCGTTCCGTCCGCAAGAACGATGTCGCCCGGCGCATACGAGCGCGCGCGGCTTTGTCCGCTTGCGGAAAGCGCGCAGCACAATGCCGCAACGAGCAAACTGATTTTCTTCATGCATACACCTCCAATGTTCTTGACAATATCATAAACGTGAGAGTATACTCTCAGTCAAGAGATTTTCTCTCACTTTTCTGATTTTTTTGGGAGAAGCGAATATGTATTACACTGTCAGCGAAGTGGCGAAACGGCTTGAGCTGTCGCCGCACACGATCCGCTTTTACGGGAAGGAAGGGCTGCTCGATTTTGTCGGGCGCGACCAAAACGGCAACAGAATTTTCAAGGAGGAAGATTTTGAGCGGCTGTTCATCATCGCCTCGCTCAAGCGCGCGGGCATGACAATCCGCAAAATCAGGGAATTCACCGTGCTCTGCGACGAGGGCGACAGCACCATCGCGCGGCGGCTACAAATTATCAAGGAGCAAAAGAATGCGGTGGAGGAGCAAATCACGGAATTGCAGGACGCGCTGGACGTTCTGAACTACAAGACGTGGTTGTACGAAGTTGCGCTTGAGGCGGGAACGACCGCCGTCCACGACGACTACCCGCCCGCCAAAATGCCGCCGCGCATCCGGAAAATCAAGGAGCGCATCCGCCGCTTGACCGACGACATGGAGCAGCGGTACAAGCGTCCGCAGAAGAGGAAAAAGGTGGACGCGAAAAAATCCGGCAAAGGCTGACGGCGGGCTGTTTTTGCGCTCAGCCAGTTTGCAATTTTTACAGCACTGCATTCCGCGCTGCCGCTCCGCATGGAATCCACAATATATTTCAGCGTTGTCCGGACGCATGGCTTTGCGCTCGGGCATGCGGCGCAATCATCATAAAAACAGTTGTTTCGTCTTGCGCAAGCCCGAGCGCGCGTGTACAATTCCTGCCATGAACTGTCCATACAGACGGATTCTTGTTGCTGGCTCGGGCGGCGCGGGAAAAAGCACGTTTGCCGTGGAACTTGCGCGCAGGCTTTCGCTTCCTGTTGTCCACCTCGACAAGCTGTGGTGGCTTCCCGGCTGGAAAGAGCGGACGGAAGCCGAATTCGACGCACTGCTTGCGACGGAGCTTGCAAAGCCCGAATGGGTCATCGACGGGAACTTTCGCCGCACATTCGCCCGGCGGCTTGAGCGCGCGGAACTGTGCATTTTCCTCGACTATCCCGAATCAGTGTGCATGGACGGAATTCTGCGCCGCGCACAGGAATACCGCGGACGCACGCGCCCCGACATGACGGACGGCTGCCCGGAGCGCATCGACAGCGAATTCCGCGAGTGGGTGCGCACGTTCAGAAGCCGCGTCCGCCCGGAAATGATTTCCGCCATGAACGAAAGCCCCGTCCAAAAGCTCATCTTCACGTCCCAGAAAGAAACTGCCGGCTGGCTTTCATCGCTCGGGCAGCCCGATTTGTCTTCGTGATTCCTTTCAGTCTTCGCGGATAAAGTTCATCCGCTGGAACGCTTCCTTTTGCGGCAGCCCGAACCGCTCCTTGCCGAGCGCGATGCTTTTCATCAGGAACGCCATGTTGCGCGCAAGCACCCGCATCACCTGCATTCCCTCGCTGTCACGGACGGCCTCGCCTTTTTCCCTGCCGTGGACGCCGTTCCAGTACTGGCTTGAGGCGACCGGCATATTTGAAATGGTGAAGTACTTGTTCAGCATGTCGAATGTCGCAGTCAGTCCGCCGCGGCGCGCAACAGCAACGCTTGCGCCGACTTTCATCGTCTTGTCAAAGCGCGTGCTGAAAAACAGCCTGTCCAGAAACGAGACGAGCGTTCCGTTGGCGGAGCCGTAGTACACGGGAGATGCAATCACAAGCCCGTCGCACGATTCAAACTTAGGCGCGGTTTCGTTCACGATGTCATTGAACGCGCACGCGCCCTTTTCAAGGCAGAACGAGCACGCCATGCACCCGCGGATATCCTTGCCGCCGACCTGCATAGTTTCCGTCTCAATCTGCTCCTCATGAAAAATGCGCTCCATCTCGCGCAGCGCGTCCGCCGTGTTCCCTCCCGCCCTCGGGCTTCCGTTAATCATCAGTACGTTCATACGCATCCTCCTTTTCTATTTCTATTGTACAAATGAGCGGATGGCGGCGCAAGGCGTTCCGTCCGCACGGATGAAGGCAAGGCGGCAGACGCAAAAATCCGCCTTTTCTCAACATTGAGATGCGACGAATTCATGCGCCATGCGCGCGGCTTATTTCACGTTCTTCCCGATCCACTGCTCGACGAGCACGGCGATTTCCTTGTTGTTCAGCTCCTGGAACAGGAAGTGGCTGTTGCCGATGATTCCCATTTTCGGCAGGTCCCAGACTTCCGCTGTTCCGCCGTCGGCCGTGTACTGTGCGGCAAACGCAACCGCTCCGTCGCGGACGTTTTTCCAGAACGACGTTGACTGAATGTCGGCGGGGCCGTTGTCGATGTAGTCGCCCATGATGACGAGGACGGGAACATTCGCGGCGAGCAGCTTTTTGTATTCCGGCGAACCTGCTTCAGGCGTTCCGCCCGGCTCAACGGCGACGATTGCTGCGATGTTTTCCGCCGGAGTCTGCCAGCCCACGCGTCCGCCCGCCGAGTGCGTGATGTACACGGACTTTTTGCCGGTCATCTTCCGCACATCGGAAAGAACCGCGCCGAGGCTTTCCCCGAACAGCGCAGCGTCAAAGTTCCCGGTGTTTACCGTCATCTGGCGGAAAAACTGGTTCTGCGCTTCTTCCCCCGCCGGAAACTGCGAGCCTTCGTACCGCTGCGGTGCAACCCGCCCGATTCTGAAATGCGTGTACCACGCCTGGTCTCCCGGCTTGTAGTCCTTGGAATTCTCCGCCCACGTGTCAAGGAACGCGTCGGTCGTCATCTGCGCTGTCATTCCGGCAGCCCCGCGCCGCGGCTGGTCAACGAGGAACACGGAATGCCCCGCCCGCAAGAAAAAGTCGCTCCAGCCCTCGCGTCCGTCCGGCGTCGTCTGCCAGCCCATGCGGCTCTGTCCGTAGCCGTGCAGGAACACGACGGGCAGTCCCTTTTCCTTCGCCGGAATCTGGAAGAAGACGTTCGCGTGGTCGATGTGCGCGGTGTTCCCGGCGCGAGTCGCGTCGAGCCAGTTCTTCGTCTCGTCAAAGCTGCCCGGCACAGGAGCAGTTACGCTTCCGCCGGAAGAAAACAGCCCCTGCCGTGCAATTGAAATCGGCTTGTCCTTCGCACAAAGCGGAAGCGAAAGCCACGCCGCCGCCAAAGAAACCGCCGCCGTTGTTTTGAAAATACGATTCATGTTTGTCCTCCGTGATTTTATTTTGTAATTCCCGCTTCCGCTTCAATCGCCTTGTACGCTTCCTGCGAAACGGCTTCAAGCCATGTTACGCCCCGCTTTGACGGGTCGAGGTTTGTGGCGATGTGGGCGAATGTCGAGTTGCTGCTTCCGCCGTGCCAGTGCTTGATTCCGGGCGGGCAGATTGCAACGTCGCCCGGCCGCAGGATCTGCACCGCCTCGCCTTCAATCTGATGGTAGCCGATTCCGTCCGTCGCAAGGAGAATCTGTCCGCCTTCATGAATGTGCCAGTTGTTGATGACGCCCGGCTCGAACACGACGTAATGGAGCGGCGGACACTTCGCGGCGTTTTCCGCGCCGGTAAGGTCGTTGACGAACGCCGTTCCCGTGAACGTGGGAAGCTTCGCGCCTTTTTCCGCCCGGCTGAACATCTGGCTTCCGAACTTCGGCTCGACGCGTCCTGCATATTCTTCTTCGGCAAGCTGCTCGTATTCTTCGTCGGAAACAAATTCGATTTTTCCGTCGCCGTGCGCGCCGTTCCAGTGCGAATCGTAAATGACAATCTGCGAGAACCAGCTGTCTTTGGACGCTCCGTGCCAGTGGCGGACTCCCTCGGGAATTTCAAAAATGTCGCCCTTGCGGAGAATCTGGGCAGGCTTTCCTTCCTCCTGATAATAGCCGACGCCGTCCGTAATCAGAAGAATCATTCCGCCGTGCGTGTGCCATGCCGAGCGCGCCTTCGGCTCGAACACAATCAGGTTTGTAACAGGAAAAGCGCCCGCCGCCCCGTCCGCGACAAGGTTCTTGCTGTAGACGCCTCCGAGAAAACGCGGCGCGTCAACCTTTGCTCCCGGAACAATCGAAAGCTGCTCAACCGACGTGATTTTTCCGCCGGAAGCCCTGCCGCCGTGCGACGACGCTTTTTTTGCACTCGCGCACCCTGAAAACGCCGCCGCCACAATTGTTGCCGCCGCAACGCTGATAAAAATCCGTTTCATCAAATCCTCCCTTTCCGCTATTTCTTCAAGTTGATTTCCGCCAGCCAGCTGCGCACGTCGCTTTCTGTGGTGCGCGTCTTGAATCCTCTTCCGCCAAGCCATGTTCCTTTTGCGCCGGCAAGGTCTTTCAGAAGCTCGCCGCTCCTGCCGATGCCCGAGCTGATTGCCGTGCTGAACGGAATGACCGTTTTGTCGGAAAAATCGTTCTGCGCGGCAAACGCGTCCGCAGGCCACGCCGCAATTCCCCACCAGATGGGATAGCCGATGAACACGGTGTCGTAGCCGCTCCAGTTTGGCGCAGTCCCTTTGAGCGCAACGGGAAGCCTGTTCACGTCCGCCGCGGTCGCCGTTCCGTTCGCCTTGCCGTCGAAGATTGTTTCATGCTCGCGGCAGACGCGGCTGCTTTCGTTCCTGTAGTTGAGATCCGCATCTGAGTACGGCGGTTCTGACTCGATTTCAAACAAGTCCGCGCCCAGAGCGGCCGCAATCTTTTCGGCGACAGCCTGTGTCGTGCCGGAAGCCGAATAATAGGCGACAAGCACTTTGCGTCCCTGCCAGCCGTCCAGCCCTTCCTGCGCTTCTCCAGACGACCCGCGCCCGTCCGGATTTTTTTGTCCGTCCGCACATCCTGTGCCCAACACAGCGGCACCAAAC
>CAMWPF010000006.1 GCA_947176045.1 uncultured Treponema sp.
AACATGAAGATGGTCGTTCCTACGGCGTCTCCGGCGGCGCGCGGCTTCTGCTCGCCGATGTGGCGTCCGATGATGACGGTGGAGCCCATCGCGAGGCTCGTGATGATGAACGTCAGCATCTGCATGAACGTGCTGCCCGTCCCGACGGCGGATATGCTTGCGGCGTCTCCGAATTTTCCGACGACGAGCAGATCGACCGCGCCGTATGCGGCTTGAAGGACGAGCGCGCCGAGCACCGGTACGGCAAATCTGATGAGCGCGCCGAACACGGAGCCTTCGACGAACGAGCGCCTGTCCTGTCTCGCGGGCGCCTGTTCTTCCGCGCCGTTCTTCATGCTGTCTTTCATTTCATATTCCATAGCTTTTGGAGGCCTCCATGCTGCCGTGCGTCCGCGGAACGTTCAGCGGCGTTCACGGGGAATCGTCTCTTCGAGGCGGCTGAAGAGGCGGAGCGCCTCCTCGGCCTGCTCCCCGGAAATGTCGCCCATCGCCGCCGCCCATTTTTCGTGGAAGGTCAGGACGTAGCGTTCAAGGCATGATTCGCCTGCGGGCGTAAGCCCGAGGAGGACTGCGCGCTTGTCCGTGGAGTCCGGGCGCTTTTCCAAAAGGCCGAGCGACTCCAGTTCCTGAACCAGCTTTGTGACGCTGGGCATGGTGATTTGGAATCGGGCGCTGACATCGCTGACGCGGCAGACGCCGCGTCTTTCCAGAACGTCGTGGACGGTATCGAGGGCGCGCAGATGGCACGGCTTGAGTCCGTCCGGCAGCTTTTGCAGCGTTCCGGCAATCCGCCGGGCGACAAAGCAGGCGTCCAGAAGCTTCTTGAAGTCGTCCGTTCTCATCCTGCTCCTCCGTTTTCCGTTCCGCGGAAATGATTTCTTGAAATAATTACTTTTAGTAATCAATTTCAGTGTCATGACGATATCAGAACGGACGGATTGTGTCAATGTCCCGCCTGCACGGCATTTGCAAAAGCCGCGTCCGGCTGATACAATCAGCGCTATGAATGCAGTCGATTTTTCAAATGTCTTTGTGATTGTCTTTCTGGCGGGAACGGCGTTCCAGTTCGTGCTGGAGCAGTTTTTGGAATTCCAGAACTGGCGCGCGCGGCGGAAGGACGGCGCGGACGTTCCGGCGCTCCTGTCCGACGTTCCGGCGGCGGCTTCCTTGAACAAGGAGAAGCGCGCGGAGATCGCCGCGTACAAGAACGCGCGCTACGCTTCGTGGATTCCGTCGTCCGCCGTGTCGTTCGCGGTGTCGCTCGCGCTCGTCTGCACGGGATTTTATCCGTGGATTTTCAATATTGTCTGCCGCGCGACCGGCATTCCGTCGGGATTCGGCAGCCTGTTTGCCTGCGCGCTGCTGTTCTTTGTTCTGGCGTCCCTGCCGGAATCGCTCCTGTCGCTTCCGTTCGAACTGTATCAGGAATTCGTGGTGGAACGGCGCTTCGGATTTTCAAAGATGACGCTCCGGCTGTGGATTCTGGACGAACTGAAGTCGCTCGCCGTCTCGCTTGTGATGTCGGCGGCGCTGCTCGCCGCGATGTCCGCCGTCCTGACGCTCCTTCCAAACCAGTGGTGGATTGTCCTCGCCGCAGTCTTTTTTGCAGTTACGCTTGGCGTGCAGGCGCTGTACCCGCTGGTCGTCGCGCCGCTGTTCAACACGTTCACGCCGCTTGCGGACGGCGCGCTCAAGGACGCGATTTCCGCGCTCATGGAACGGAACGGATTTCGTATCAGCGGCATTTTCGTCATGGACGCCTCGAAGCGGAGCAGGCATTCCAACGCCTATTTCGGCGGCTTGGGAAAGTCGAAGCGGATCGTCCTGTACGACACGTTGGTGGAGCAGCTGTCGGCGGACGAGCTTGCCGCGGTTCTCGGACACGAACTGGGGCACTGCAAGCTGCACCACATCCTGCGGCGCGTCTGCGTCATGCTTCCGGCGGAATTCCTGCTGATGTTCCTGCTGTACTGGTGCGCGCGGATTCCGTCGCTCTACACGGGCTTCGGATTTGCGGTTGCGCCGGAAATGGTGGAGCCGCTGCAATTTCTCGGCGTGTTCCTGGCTTCCTTGGTTGCCGCGCCGTTGGGAACGGTCTTCGCGCCGCTCGTCAACTTCTTTTCGCGGCGTGATGAATATGCCGCCGACCGGTTTTCCGCGCGCGCTTCGGGAATGCCGGAGGCGCTCGTTTCCGGGCTTGTCAAGCTGAACATCGAAAACCTTTCCGACGTTCAGCCGTCGCCGCTCTATGTGTTCTGGAACTATTCCCACCCGACGCTGCTGGAGCGGATTGCCGCGCTCAAAAGGCTGGCGGCGGAACCGGCAGATTCTGCCGTGCGGAAGTGAACTTGACACTGCGAAAAGTCTAAAGTATTCTTTTTACACAAAATATGAAAAAACCAATTTCGTTCATTCAGTTTCCTGCCGCCCTGCTTTTTCTGATGTTCTGCATGGGAGCGGCCGGCGCGCAAAGCAGCCTGTATGAATTCAGCGGCCTGCAGAACGCCAATGACTTTTCAAATCCGGGAAGCACGGCGCAGACGCAGTCGTCATCGCCGTATTCGGGAACGGGGAGCGCGTCGCAGGCGCAGTCGGGCAATCTGCCCCAGAACAACGGAACGGCGGGACAGGCTCCGCAGACGCTTCAGGACAGCGCGGCTTCCGCCGCAAAGTCAGGCGTTGCTCCGGAAGAAAATCTTGTCGTGAACGCAAAGCTTGCAATGGCGTCCAAAGACTATCCCGTTACCGCGGGCGACACCTATTCGCTTTCGTTCGTCGTCCGCAACGAAATTATGACGTTCGCCGTTCCGGTGGATTCCAGCTACCAGATCAAGGTCGCGAACCTTGCGGTCATCAACGGCCGGGGAAAGACGTTCCTCGAGTTGAAGAAGCAGGTGGAGGAAGTGGTCAACAAGAACTATCCGCTGTCCGGCGTGCAGTTCTTCATCCTTCAGCCGTCCATCTTCAATATTGTGGTTTCTGGAGAAGTGCGTATGACGACGGAGAAGAAGGCGTGGGCGCTCAGCCGGCTTTCTTCGGTCATTGCCGACGCCCTCACCGACGATTCTTCGACGCGGGACATCGTGGTTGTCTCGGAAGACGGCACGGAGCGCTCATATGATTTGTTCAAGGCGGAGCGCGACGGCGACCTGCGGCAGGATCCGTATATGCGTCCCGGCGACCGGGTCGTCGTGGGCAGGAGCGCCCGCAAGACGACGGTTTTCGGGGCGGTGAAGCGGCCGGGACGCTATGACTTGCTTGAGGGCGAGGGCGTGCAGGAATTGGTGGAGCTGTACGGCGGCGGACTTGCGGA
Organism: uncultured Treponema sp.; assembly: GCA_947176045.1. Taxonomy (GTDB): domain Bacteria; phylum Spirochaetota; class Spirochaetia; order Treponematales; family Treponemataceae; genus Treponema_D. Next base: position 3,314 of record CAMWPF010000006.1, read on the forward strand.
AAGCGCGGACGTTTCCCGCATTGAAATATACCGCACGGACGGCGAGTACAATTCATCCGGACGGAAAATCTATTTGTCCGGGCTTGAGGGAAACTATCCGCTTGCGAATTCGGACAGCGTGTATGTTTCCAGCTATCAGGACTTGCGGCCTGTCGTATTCATCGAAGGTTCGGTCGCCGTCAATCAGGAGAATTCAAATCTTGTGTCGTCGAACCGTGTGATTGTTCCGTTCGATGCGGGGGAGAACTATTCCTTCCTTGTCCGCCGGAACAAGGAGCTGTTCACGGCGTCGTCCGATCTGGAGCACGCCTACATCAACCGCAAGGGAGCCGTCATTTTGATGGATCTGCGGGAAATCCTGTACAACGACAATTATTATGCGCAGGAAAATGCGGAAGAATACGATGTGCTGGTGGTTCCGTTCAAGCAGTCGTTTGTGTCGGTGGCGGGCGCGGTGAAGACGCCGGGACGGTATCCGTATGTCCCCGACCGCGGCTGGGAATACTACATCGGACTTGCGGGCGGATTCGACAAGTCGATGAATTCGGGCGAAAAGATAACCATCTGCGACAAGGACGGCAATGTATATGACAAGTCGGAACCTATCGTTCCAGAAAGCACGATAACGGCAAAGACGAATTCGTTCATGTACCATGTCAAGGACGCGCTGCCGATCATCACGACGATTCTGACGGCAATATCGACGACGGTTACGGTCATGGTCGCGGCCGGCGTGTTCAACAAATAGCGCCTTCTACCGCCTTGCCAGCTCCTGCGACTTCTTCCACGCGGCGGTTGCGGCGTCGATGACTGCGCCGCGGAAGCCGCTGCCTTCCAATGCGGCGACGGCTTCGATGGTGGTTCCCGCCGGGGAGCAGACGGCGTCCTTAAGTTCCGCCGGACATGAGCCTGTTTCCAGAACCATCGCCGCCGCGCCCTTCAGCGTCTGTGCGGCATAGATGTACGCCTGCGCGCGCGGCATTCCGAACCTGACGGCGGCGTCTGCCAGCGCTTCCAAAAAGATGAACGCGTATGCCGGCCCCGAGCCGCTGACGGCGGTAACGCAGTCCATGAGCCGTTCGTCGACGGCCTCCACCTTTCCGGCGAAGCCGAGGAGCCGTGCGACTTCCGCGCGGTCGGCGGCAGGAACGTCGTCCGTGCAGCAGAGCGCGGTCATCGCCTCTCCGATTTTTGCGGGCATATTCGGCATGATGCGGATGTACGGCGCTCGGTGGACTTCGGCGAGCTGCTTCAATGAAATTCCTGCCGCCATCGAGATGATGACTGCTGATTCTTCCAGCGACTTTCTGATGCCTTCCAGCACTTCCCGAACGAGCGCCGGCTTGACGGCGAGAAAGACGTATTTTGCGCCGGAAACGGCGGCGTCGTTTGTCTCCGCGGCGCGGCAGCCGTTTTCTGCGGCGAAGCGCTGCGCGTTGGCGAAGCGCCTTGCCGTTACGGTTACCGTGTCCGCGCCTCCGTTCCTACAGATTGCGCTCATAATCGCGCCGCCCATCGAACCGCATCCGATGCAGGCGATTTTGTTCTGTTCCATAATTGGTTTGTCTCCTTCGGCTTGCGGACGGCCGCGCCGTCCATTATTTTATTTCGTTGAGAAGGCAGTTTTCCTTGCCGATGAAGAGCGTGCTGCGCAGTCCGCCGGATTTCAGAAGGAGCAGGCTGTCCGGGCGGCTGCCGTTCGCGAGGATCATCGGGATGCCGTAGGACGCCGCCTTTTCTGCCGCCTGAAGCTTTGTTTCGATGCCGCCGGTTCCGAAGCTGTTTTCCGCGCCGATGGTGATGCCTGCCCGGAGCGCCGGAATGTCCGGCACCACTTCGATGAGCCTGGCGTCCGCGCACGTCTTCGGATTGTCGGTGTACACGCCGTCGATGTCGCTGAACAGGATGAGCAGATCCGCGCTCCAGAGGATTGCAGTGAGCGCGCTCAAATTGTCGTTGTCGCCGATTTTGATTTCATCGAACGAGACGGAATCGTTTTCGTTGATGATGGGAACGACGCCTTCGTCCACGAGCGTGAAGATTGTGTTCCGCATATTGAGCGTTCGGTGGTCGTCCTCGAAATCTTCCTTTGTAAGGAGCAGCTGCCCGATGTGCAGGTTCTGCCTGCCGAACGCGAGGCGCCACTGGTTCATCAGCTCCACCTGCCCGATTGCGCAGAGCGCCTGCCGGTAATGGACGTCGCGCCGGCGCGCCCAGCCGTGGATGGTTGCAAGGCCGCTTACCTGCGCGCCGGACGAGACGAGGACGATCTGCTTGCCTTCATCTGCGAGCGTCCGGCACTGCCGCGCGAATTCCTGCATGAATTCGATGTCCGGCGTTCCGTCGGCCTTGGCGAGCGTGCTGCTTCCGATTTTTATGACGATTTTCCGTGCCGCGGCGATGGCGGCGGACGATGTGGTTTCTGTCATCGCGTCTGTCCGTCTCCATCGATGAGGTATTTTGTCGTCGTCAGCGCCCGGATGCCCATCGGCCCGCGCGCGTGCAGCTTCTGCGTGCTGATTCCCAGCTCCGCCCCGAATCCGAATTCGCCGCCGTCGGTGAAGCGCGTGGAGCAGTTCACGTAGACGCACGCCGCGTCCACTTCCGCTTGGAATTTCCTGGCGGCGCTCCGGCTTTCGGTGATGATGGATTCGGAATGGCGCGTGTTGTGCGCGTTTATGTAGGAAACGGCTTCGTCGAGCGAGGCGACTGCCTTGACCGTGCAGGCAAAGTCGAGGAATTCGCAGCCGAAGTCGCGCTCCTCAGCGCGGACGACGCAGTTCCTGCCGTACCGTGTGTTCCGCGGCGCGGCGTTCGCGGCCGCCTCCGCAAGGATTGGGAAGCACGTTCCGTCCGCATGAAGCTCCGCCCTGCCGCCGAAGCGCGCTTCCAGCAGCGGGAGGAACTGGGCGCACGCCGCCTTGTGGACGAGGATGCATTCGATTGCGTTGCAGACGCTCGGCCGTTGCAGCTTCGCGTTTTCGGCGATGCGCGCCGCCATCTCCAGATCCGCCGACTCATCGACGTACAGATGGCAGACGCCGCTTCCTGTTTCAATGACTGGAACCTTCGCATTCTCAACGACGTTCTGAATCAGCTTCGCGCCGCCGCGCGGCAGGACGACGTCGATTTTTCCTGCCGCTGAAAGAATCTGGCGCACGTCCTCATGGGAAGGCTCCGGCTCGACGAGCGCAACCGCCTCTGGAATTCCGTCCGCGCCGTCTGAGGAAAGCCCTTCCTTGATTGCGGCGACGATGGCGCGGTTCGAGCGTACTGCCGACGACGAGCCGCGCAGCAGGATTGCGTTGCCGCTTTTGTAGGCGAGGCAGAAGGCGTCCGCCGTAACGTTCGGACGGCTTTCATAAATGATTGCGGCGACGCCGAGCGGCACGCGCACCTGGCGGATGGTCATGCCGGCGGGCGTCTTCCAGCCGGCGGTCTCTTCGCCGATGGGATCTGTCTGCGCGATGACTGTCTCCATGCTTTTCAAGATGCCGTCAATCCGCGCGTCGTCCAGCATGAGCCGCTCGATTAAGGACGCGCTCGTTCCGGCGGCATGTGCGGCGCGGATGTCTTCCGCGTTTGCGGCGAGGATTGCGCCGCGGTTTTTCTGAATGGAACTGGCGGCCGCCGCGAGCGCGCGGTTCTTCTGCGCCGCGGTGCGGACTGCAAGGGCGGCGGCGGCGCTTCGGAGCGGGCCGCAGATGGAATCGATGTTCATGGCTGCGTGCGGGAGGCTAGTAGTTTGCGAGGAAGTACATTCCGAGGAGCATTGCGTTGCGGCATTTGTCCTCCGTCCAGTCCGGCTTCCGCGGAAGATTCTGGATGTACCACCAGAAGATTCCAAATTCCGGGTCGATGCGCAGGCAGTATTCGCAGAAGTCGTCGGATTTTGTCTGCTGTCCGAACATCAAGTACACCGCGTTCGCGATGATTTCCAAAAAATCGGAGTAGTGCGCCTGCCATGCCGTATAGCTGTCGCAGATTTTGTCCAGCTGAAAAAGAATCTGCTCTTTCAAAAGGATGTCCGACTTTTCAACCCATGTCTTTTGAATGAGGAGCTGGAGGTTGTGCTTGAAGCTTGTGATCAGCTTTTTCTCGTCTTCGGCGGAAAGCGTGAAAAAGTCGCCGGAAAATCCGAACATCTGGGCGATTACGTTGATGTCCTCGGCGCCGCTTTCTGCCTGCGCCGTGAACGCCTCCACGGCAGAAACTGTTTTTGAATCTACAAAGCATTCCAGTATTTTTTTTACTTTTTCAGAGGTACCCATGCCGCAATCATATATTTTTATTATTTTTTTGGCAACTGGTGCCGTTCCGCCGGATTCTGCCGCCTTCTGTTCCTGATTAAATGAAGTGGAGAAATCAGCAAAGTGTGCCGAAAATTAGTTATAGTAAAAAGATGTGCAAATTGTGCTTTTGCACTTGACTTTTTATTAAAAATAAATTTGACAATCTGGGGATTTGATTTACAATAATTTCGGAACGGATGAGAAAGTCTTCTGTCGAATTATATTTCCTGTGCTGCTTTGTTTTATCTCCAAACTGTTCAATAATACTATTTGATGAAAATGAACGGTTGGTGCCGCCTTCGAAAATGAATGCGGCAGATTATGCGCGACACGACACGCCGCGCATATATATAGAATAGGACGGTTTTTGCGGAAGCCGTTCTCATTGCCGGCTGCCTTTCTGCGGATTGAGGCAGGAGGACGGCCGCCTTATTGCATATATATCTTCCGGCGCTGCCTTTGGAATGCTGAGCTGGATGCTGCGGACGAAGAAAAGGGGGAGCTGTATGGCTGGTTTTAAAATTCGGAATGTCTTTATTTTGGGCGGATTTGCCGCGTTCCTTGCAGGGCTTTTTGTCATTTCCTGCGATGTCGGCCTCGGCTCATCGGTTGATACCCAGCCTCCGACGCTTGCCATTGATTATCCTCCCGTCGCGGCGGTTGTGCGCGGCGGATTCATGCTGTCCGGAACCTGCGAGGACGACAAGGGCGTCGCTTCGGTGACCGTTTCAATCGTGGACGGGGAAAACAAGCCCGTCGGCGAGCCGCGTATGGCCGAGATTGCGGACGGCCGGTGGACTGTCGATATAAACGAACAGGAGCTTGAATCCGGCTCGTATGAGCTGCCCGACGGCAAGTACACGTTCGCGGTCGTTGCAGAGGACGGCGCGGGGCGCAAGAGCGACAAGCTGGAGCGCACGCTGGAAATAGACAACACCTTTCCAGTCTTCATCATCAAGAATCCGGGAACCACCAACAAGGACAGCCCCGCCGCCTTCGGCTCGTCGTTCAAAGTCGTCGGCCTGATGGCGGAAGACCATGATGTTTCAAAAATGATTGTAACTGTCTACGACGCGTCAGGCGCCATACAGTTTGACGAATGGACGGAAGAGCTTGTTGAAACCGCCGGCGGCACCGAAGTTACGTTCGCACGGTACGACAAGGCTCCCGCCGCTGATGACGATTTGTATAAGCACTATGCAGCCATTTATGATGTGGGCAGGGGAGGGGATCAATTTTACTCCTGCACGGTGACGGTCATGGATTCCGCGAAGGAGTACCGTATGCCGGAAACTGGCGCGCCGTCCAGCGAGGATGGAAACACAAGCCTCGCGCACTTCCTGTATGACGATGTGTATGAAAAGTATATGAGCGCGCTGAGCGAAAGCCGGCTCTCTGTGGGCGACATCAAAAAGATTCTCAACGGAACGGTCGGCGCCGCTTCATCTGCGGACGATGAGGAGGCCGGCCGCGCCTCCGTACCCATCAGCGACGCGGATGCGAAGGGTCTTGCGGAGGAATTGAAGAAGCTTCTCACGGACACTTCTGAGGCGCGGCTGCAGTTCAAGTTGAACAAGGACGCGAACCCGACATGGGAGGTCATGGGCTACAATGTGGACTCGGATACGCTCGCGTTCGATTCGAACACTGGCTCGAAAGGCGGAAAGGTTACGTTCAAGGCGTCGATGGGTCTTGATGAAACCTACTTCTATCCGAGAGAGCTCAAGCTGTACCTGTTCGGACCGCATACTGCCGAAGATATTGCAAATAATTGGAAGGAAATGTACGGCGATGCGGACGCTTGGTATGACGGGCGGATCGATGCCGCTAAGAAGGTGTACACGGGACCGGATGAAGAACTGCTCGCGATGGAGGCGAAGGCGTGGCTGCTGTACGACGGCGGGACGCAGGATCCGAACGCATCTTCTACGGGAGAATTTACGACGAGCATCGTCCTGCCGACAATTACGGCGGACAAGCAGTACATATTCGCGGCGTCCGGCGCAGATATGGACGGGCTTGATTTTGTTCCGTCGACGGGATGCTACGGCTTTGTGGGCGTTGCGTCGGGAACGCCGCCGACGATTTCCATATCCAACGTATGTGGTAATGCCGCGCCGAAAGTTGTTACGACGGTCGTAGGTCCGGATGTTCCATTTGTCATCAAGGGCACTGCGAACGGACGCGGATCTACGATTGAAGAGGTTACCTATGAAGTCACGGTGTATGATGAAAGCGACGGCAACCGTGTGGTCGGAACTGTCTCGGGCACCCTTGACGCTTTGAAGGGAAAGGAAGACGGAAGCTGGGAATTCAATATTGCAGGCGGAGCGGGCTACGCAGGCTGCAAGCCTGTGTCCGGCAAAATGTACAAGTACTCCACCGTTGTCTATGTCTCCAATTCCGCGGGACTTTCGTCGCAAGACAATGCAGACTTGCGCGTGGACGCTGTGGATCCCGTGCCGCGCATTGCCAGCGTGTCTCCTGTCGCAGGAACAAGGTTGTTCTCAGGGCGCGACATGAACGTCGTGAATGGAGAAATTCTCATCGCCATAAGCGTTTCTGATGCGAACCTTTCCGGCTCGAAGCTCAAGTACCGCATCTCTGAACCAGAGGAAAGTCTGGAAGACGATGAAGAATGGTGTGAAACGGAATATTTCTTCGGCGAGAACGACACGTATGTTGAAAATATCCGCATAAACACTACGGAATATGATGACGAAAAGAAACTTGAACTTATGCTCGAGGCTGAGGACGCCGCAGGAAATATAGGAAAGAGCGGCATTTTGCCGCTGTATATCAGTCAGGAATCAGACAGACCGCTCGTTGCGTCTGAGACAAGCGACACGCTTTCTTCGAACGACATTGCGCCGAACAAGAACTTGTTCGGCGTTACCAGCAACAACATTTTCAAGGCGACGGTTACGGACGACGACGGAATAGGTTCGCTCACACTGGTGTTGAAGAAACAGAATAGTGAGCAGGTGGATGGTACGGAAACGTTTGCCGACGCCGTAGGCAAGACAAGCTACAGTCTGTCCTACAAGCTTCCGGAGCAGGAAGGCAAGTATACGGTTGAGATTACCGTCCGGGACAACCAGTATGCGGACAATCTTTCTGATGAAGTGAAAGGCTTCCGCTCAAATTCATATATATACAACATCGGAATCGACTCCGCCAATCCGACGCTTGAATTCACAACGACAAACCGCGCGAATACGCGCGCCAGTGAAGATAAAGTTGTACAAGGCAATGCGGGCGATTCAAGCGGCATCAAGTCCATCAAGCGGTATACGACAGTCAGTGATGCAGACTCTGCCGCAACCGGTGATTTGGATGCTTCATGGCCGGCAGAGGACGGCAAAATCCGCATCAATGTCGGCGATGCGCTCGTCGGAGCTACGAACATCTCATGGACTGATAAGATAAGCACGGACATTCTTACTAAAGGAAGCGGCCGCCGCAGATATATTGTCGAGGATATGTACGGCAATACGACGGCGATGGACTTCATCTACTATGTTGACAGCATACTTCCAGTAATCAAAACGGTGGGAGAAATTCCTCCTTTCATAAACGGTACAAACATTTACCAAATAACAGGAACGGCCTTTGATACGGACGATAAGGCGATAGATGATAACCCCAACAATCCCGAAGCGAAGGACATTGAATGCGTCCGCTATAAGATTGAAAAGAAGGATGTTCTTGTAGAGACAGCGACCGGCGAAGATACGGGTGACGCATCATATACATATTATAAGGACGCAGCAGAATGGACGGACATGGTAATTCCCACCATCAAATCGGACGGAACGAGAGAGTGGAAGGCAACAATCAATTTGTCTGGAAATGGTGATGGCGACTACATAGTGTACTTTGCGGCATTCGACGCGGCGGGCAACCAGTCCAAGGCGATTGCGATTGCCGATGCGTCTGAAAGGGCGCTTCCTGCTACGCAGTACGCGTTCACGAATGATACAGAGGCGCCGGAGGTTGCGTTTGCCAGATTTGAAAAGGATGATGGCAGCACTGAAGCAGAAGCACTGAGCGGAGCATCAGTATCGCTTTCTAAAAAGTATACAGGAAAGATCAAGGGAACGATACAAGATGACAATTTGGCTTCGTTGAAAGTAACAGGAACGAAGATCGGGGCTTCGGGATCTAAAAAAATCGACGGGGATCTTATTGATAAGGTACTTGCAGCTGGCGGTACATCCTGGGAATATGGGCTTGAATGTGGAAGCTATACGCTTACCTTTACGGCGACTGATAAGGCTGGCAATACGGGCGATCCAATCACCCTCAGCGCTGTAATTGACGATACTCCTCCAAAAGTGGTGCTTGATAAGTCGCAGCATACAACTCAGTCTGTAAATGTAAGCCGCATGACGCTTAACGTCCTTGTGAATGATTGCGGTGATGCGGGCGACGCGTATTCGGGCGGAATCGATGCTGTAACGGCGACGATTGGTGGTGCCTCAGTGAGACTTGCAGATTCAGGGGAATCGACAGATGAAGAAGGCAATAAAAATGCTGGCGGCAAGTGGAAGCGGTACTTTGGTACAGTTGATTTTGGACAAGGCGAGAATGACGTTGTTGTTGCTGTCACGGATAAAGTAGGCAATAGTGTTGGAGAAACATATCGATTTTCAGTAGATTCGGAAGCGCCGAAAATTACGAATTTTGAGTACAAGGATTCTGGTGCTGAAGAATCTGCGTACGGCGGCCTGAAAGTCGCATATAAAGGTTCTGTAAACGTTCGCTTCACGGTGGAAGAGACGAACTTGGGCAGCGTGACGGTGACTGACGGTGGAACTACGGCGAAAGTGTCAGTGCCGGCGGACGGATGGGGTTCGGGTGAACATCAAGACAGCAACCTCACGCTCACAGCCAATGGCGACGGAACATACATATGCATATATACGCTGTCCGGCGAGGGAGCCCATACGTTGAAAATCGAGGCGGTAGACGCGGCGGGAAATATAGGCTCTGCATCAAGCGGCGAGGTTGTAATTGATGGAACTGCTCCCTTAGCTTTGTTTAATCTTGCTGCTGAAAGCAGCAATCCGTCGGACAGCTGGAGCAAATCCAACGAGCCGACCATGCAGGTCCTTGTATCTGACAGCGGCAGCGGCATACAGTCGGTTGAATACACTGTAGGCAATGTAACCGACTCCATGGAGGCGGGCGGAAAGCGGAATGAATCCGGCGGAACGAGCGGCACGCTTGACTATACAGTGTACTCCGCGCCGTTGTCGCTTGCCGATGGAGAACATAAAGTAACCGTTGTAGCAAAAGATTTTGCTGGAAATCAGAGAGAACTTTCAGCTGCATACAAGATAGACACCAAGGCGCCGACGTTGGAGGTTTCACTTGGAGGCGAATCCAAGTTGATAACCAAAGATAATATAACGTTTATAATAAGCGCAAGTGACGATTCTGCGGCCGATGGTATAAACACCAGCGGACTTGTGGAACCACCGACCGTTTCCATTACGTATGGAGGGACAACCCTTGATGCTCCAACTGTTATGAGTACAGGTGATGGATTGTGGTCATGCACAATTCTAAGGAGTGATGATGACTACATCAATAAAAATCTGAAAGTTGCGTTCACCGCACAAGACAACGCGGGCAACACAGCGTCGGAAGTGCGGGATGTCCTCATAGATACAGTGGCTCCGGCGATTGAGATTCACCCCGAGTATACTGCCGCATGGAATAATACAGGTGTGCTTCAAATCAAGGTGCTGCTTCCTGTGGATGATATGAGCGGTATAGAAGAAGTATGGTTTAGCGCTTCTGATGCAGGAGGCCCCGAAAAAGTGGGATTGGCGATGGGCAGTACGAAGACGTCTAATGGTATCACATACAGGGAGTGGACCGCAGTTGTTGAGGTTTCGGACGGCCGGCATGGTTTTAAAATACAGTCGGTAGATGCCGCGGGCAATGAGGATAGTAAAACCTTTATATACAACGTAGACAAGACCGCGCCAAAGATAACAGAACTTTTACCAGATACGAAAAGCATCAACGCCGAAACGGAGGAGGTCGTGCTGACGGTGAAGGCGGAGGATCCTCAGCCGGATGGCAAGGAAGGTGTGGATGTAAGCGGGATTCCTTCTGATTCTTCATGGAAAGTTAAGGTTGCAAACCAGGACGTTCCTGCCGAGCATATTACCACTTCGGTGGCTGATGACGGAACTGCAACGATTAAAATAAAGAATGCAAAAGATGATGATGGCAAGCCTCTCGTCTTTATCGGCAGCCCCAGCATAATTTCCGTAACGGTGAAAGATACTGCTGGAAATGAATCGCTGGCAGAGACAATCACTATCAATTCTGATACAGAGCTTCCGACGATTACAATCAACAAGCTGCCGGCAGCCGATTCTACTGACATAAAGCTCAATAAGGTTGCAGTGATTTCTGGAACAATTAAGGACAACAGTTCGGTGTATATCGGTGAGCCAGGAGACGCCAAGCGTCCTGTTCTGGAGGTGTCTGCGGATAATAATGAATGGAAGAAAATTTCTGAAATAGATTTCTCCGGCGCCGGAACGAGCGTCTCATGGTCTGCGGAAATTGATACGGAGGATTTTTATAAGGAAACTGCCGCAGCCGGAAATTTGTATGTGCGCATGACTGCGCATGATACGGCGGGAAACGAGAGCGTTGGCGTTACATACGGCGGGGTGAATCAGGATAATGCACAGACCTATGTCGATCAGAATGACGACCGTCCGGTAATCAAGTTCTCCATGATGACCGAAACAGGCTGGTCTACCAGTACCGGCAGCGTCGTCGGAACGATTACAGATGACGACAAGGCGGACGGCGAGATTGTAAAGGGGATGTGGTGGATAGATGCTTCCGCATATACTGATGGCACATTCCCAGAGATTGATGCGTCTGGCACTTTCAAGGATAACGGCTGGAATAAAGTCACTGTTGATGACATCGGCAGCTTTACCATCGACATGAGCGAAGGGTCTCAGGGTAAAAAGACACTGTATTTCTATGTCATCGACAACAAAAAAGAGGACTTCTGCAATAAAAACGGCGCCTTGCTGAGGCCGTATTTCCAGTACAAAGATACGACAGATAAGAAGGACAGTGCAAATGGAGTCTCATTCTTTGTAGACACCGAACCGCCGAAGATTGTTTCTATTGCAGTTGCGTCCAGTAGCGGCGGTGAAAATGCGCCTGAGGATGTCTCCAATGCTGAGGGAGCTGAGTCCGTCTGGAAGGAAAAGCAGGGAACCGTCTTTGGAAAGACCGGCTATTTGTGGGTGAAGGTTGCAGTCGATGAGAATGTCTCCATGCCTGAAATGCCGCCTTCTGCTTCTCTTGAAGAAAAGAAGAATCCAGTCAATCTCAAGATTGACGGAAAGGTGTATACCGATTCATATAAAGCTATTAAAGAAGGTGGCAATGATCCGACGCTTTCCTCCTATTTCTTCGCAATTGATTTGGAAGACTATATCGAAAAAAACAATATCACGGTGGACGGCAATGTAGCCATTTCTGCAACTGCGTATGACGCTTCCGGGCTATCCGGCATGAATTCGCTGCAAATCAAACTGGACGTGTCTGCACCAGAGGTCTCCATCATCAGCCCGACCAAGGCTATCGGCGACGCGGTGATGGGCAAGACTGTAGTGCGCGGACTTGCCGCTGACAAGAACTATTCGTCAAATCTCAAGCTCCTGAAATGGGCGGTTCCAAAGAAAAAGGAAGGTGATTCCGGCTATGTCTACGACTGGACAACTTTCAACGAAGTTGAATCCAGCGGAACTGACCAAAAACCTGTTTCAACGTTGCAGGAGGCGGGAACCTATACAATTGAATTTACCAGCGAGACTAATACATCGGGCATTTTATACTATGTGCAGGAGGCCCAGGCCGCGGAGTTTGCTGTTACAGAATTTGTGGTCGTGGAGGATTCAAACGCTAAAAGCAATCCTGTGCTTGAAAAAGATGAAAGTTTCCTCAATGCAGTTTTTGGAGAGAGCAATCCAGCTCTGCTTGCCAATTATGCTGGCTACTTCAAGGTGCCGATTTCCTTCTATGCGGAAGACGATGTTGGAAATGATGCCATAATTGAAGACTACATCATCGTAGACCGCGACGGCGGAAAGCCGCGTGTTGAAATCACTACGCCGGAACAGGGAAAGCGCGTTAGCGGTATAGTTACCGTATACGGTACAGCTACAGATGATGTTTCTGTCAAGGAAGTGCACGTTCAGGTTGATATGAACGATGATGGGGACTTCGATGGCGCCGACTACGATTTGATTCAAGCACTTAAAGACACAGATGAATTTCAAACCTACTTGCGTGGGGACAGGAGTAATTGGTACTTGCTGGCGGACGGTACAAACAGCTGGAAGCTGGCTGTTCCTACTGGATACATACAGCACCCAGAACAAAGTTCGGAAGAAGATAAAAAAGACCCCTTATTGCGGGTTCGGGCGCAGGCATTTGACTATGACGGCTATACTAGGGCTTGGTCGGCGCCGCATGAAGTTATTATTGACGACCAGGCTCCGCAAATCAAAAATGTGAAGCTCGTGCAATATGAGAATAATGTTACGCCGGGCATCGATAACAACTATATTGTGGAACGTGCGTATGTATCAGGAATGTACATTAGTTCCGCCGCTATAAGCACTGAATCGGATCAAAAGTGGTATTTGCGGTGCGAGGTGGAGGACAATGATGGAATTGACAATGTCGTTCTCGAAAAATTGAATTCCACCACATTTGCAGGAATCACTCTGGATAAAACAAAGCTTGACGAAATAGGAAGTGAATATCCCGAGAGTGCGGGAAATCCTAAGGGCTACGTTTTGAATATTCCTCTTATAAACAAGGATATGGACAAGTCCGGGCAGGTCTACTATAAGATTACAGCTACTGACAAAAATACTAACGGTATTGGTTCTGCCTCGGAAGTCATTTCAATCTATGTCGATAATGACGCGCCGGAAGTGTATAGGCAGGACGGAAGCATTGCATCAGGAACTGGACCCATCACAGATCTGCGCCTGCGTCCTAACGGCGATACAAAACAAGTGATAGGAACGGGTTCAGTTGCAATAACCAACAGCAACGGCGGCTTCGCGTTGGGCGATGAAATCGTAGAGCCGGCCAGCGGCTTGCGCGCCGTCGCGTTCTGGTTTGAACGTAAGGAGAATAATGGCACTGGGGGTGACCGCATCTATTGTCCGATGTTCAAAGATGGAAATAAAACGGTGCTTTCTACCACCAGAAACGAGGGAGATGTGTACATCAATGATGACGGACTTCCTGCAATGCATGTGAAGGCGTCTTCGGATGTCAGAAATGATACAAAGGAATTCTCCTGCGGGCGGATTCCTACCGATTGGAGAACGTCGAACATACGTGTCGGCGGACTGATTAAAATTGCGGGCACCTATTGCCGCATTGAAAAGATAAATGGCGGCACCATCGAGCTTGATCAGGAAATTTCAACAAACTTTACGGAGGCGGAAATCATCCTGGCGCAAGTTGTCGACAACCAGACGACGGAAGTGCAGGTGTCTTCTTCTGGTGAAATTCGCAATGATGACGATGATGAGATGGTTGAAAGCATACAATCCCGTGGCGGCACGTATACATGGAGCGCCAGCTTTGATTCCACCAACATCCCGGACGGTCCGATTGTCGTCCACATAACTGCCATGGACAATGCCGGAAACATCACAATCGGCAGCATTAAAACAGCTGTTTCAAACAACCGTCCGCGCATTGCCAAAGTCCTCATCGGAACCGACTTGAACAGCAACGGCAAGATTGATTTTGATTCTAAAAAATCATTGAAAACGGAAGAAGGTAAAGAAGCTCCTGCCTTCAGTGGAACAGCCTTCGGCGAGTTCTCTTATTATTCTGCGCTTTCAGATTCCGGCAAAGCCCAAGAAGCGGTGCAGATTGAAATGGATGAGAACCGCGTATTCAAAGTGCGCAGCGGTCTGTGCATCATCCCGGAATTTGTCGGCGGCAACGGAGAACAGATGTACTACACATGGAAGGAAGGCGAGAAGTGGGACGGGAACCAAGAACAAAGCGCAATACCAGGCTCCGGCGATACATTGTTCTCAATGACACAGAAAGAGAATGGTACATTGAGCGTTGGTAGCTTGACGTTGGGAGATTCTGGTTCTTCCAGCCCAATCAGTGATGAAATTGGAAAGTTCGGCGGCATTATTGTGGACAACAGTAATGCGATTTGCGGCCTCAAAGGATCTACATACCTCAGCATCACCTTCTGGGATTCTACGGAGGAAACTACGCCGGGCGCAGACAGCCAGTGGGCGTTGCTCAACGTTCCGCTCAATTTCAGTACTACGGATACGAATCCGCCGGATGCGAAAATCAAGCCGTTTTATTGGAAGTCCAAGGGGGAGAATTCCGTCCATTATACAGGAAGCCTTGAGGGCGGTGATATAAAGCTGCACGGACATATCGAGCTGCCGGATGACTTGAAGAAGGTGGAAGAAGGCGGCAGCTTCAGCTCCACACTTTCCGGCGTCTACGACCTCGACCCGAAGGTCAGCGGCAAAATCAAGCTCGAGGGCACCATCTCCGACGACTGGCTCCTGGCGTCCGTCAGCATCCAGTCAGACGCCTTCCCCTCCCTCTCCTCCGCCTTTTCCCTCGCCTCCTACGAACAAGGCTCATGGACTGTGGAGGACCAGCTCCCCGCCGGCGTAGACAGCTTCACCATCAGCGACACCTCCCTCTCCCAGGACGGCCACACCGCCGAATGGTCGCTCGTCCTGGACACCGAGTCGGTCATAGGCTCCGCGAAATCCGACGTCAAGCTCTCCGTCATCGCTACCGACTTCCATGGCAGCGGCGGCAACGGCCTGCCCAGCGTGCCGTCGTCGGATTCATCCGACGACCCGGACGGACAGAAATGGATCGCCGGCCTCTACCAGATGGACGTCGTCCCTTATGTGACG